>JAFGTQ010000039.1 GCA_016934015.1 Acholeplasmataceae bacterium
TGAAGTGGTACCTTATCCTCATATCCCAAATATTGTTGATACAGCGAGTTCACTAAATCACCTGCCAAAATCTTAGAAAAACCTGGCATATCGTAAACCGCTTTTTCACGATAAAGTGTGAGCTGTCCACCATATTCAGATGATGATTCAATGATACATGCTTTCAACTGATTCATGGCTGCTAAAGTACCAGCAAAAAGTCCACTTGGTCCTGCACCAATAATGATCACATCATAAAGATTATTTTCTAAATTGAGATTTTCAGTCATGATGAGATTCCTCCATGTGTTTTTTGAATATTTCCATACTCATTAATGTTGATTTTTTAAAAATTTCAATGTCTAAATTAGGATCTTCTTCAAATTCAAAAATAACGTTCATTACCCAATGGGTATGATGATTCAATTCTTTAAATTGATTAATACATGTATTTTTAGCTCCAGGTACGCGATATATCATAGTAATTTGATAAGGCGATTTAACTTCAACAACCTCAATTTCCATGATCATCTCATGTCCATGTTGATCAAAAACAAAATACCCTTCACTAGATTCTGTAAAGAGTTTACCTTTTGTATTTTTAATACTTAATAAATTAGGCAACCATTTCATGATGATATCAACTTCTGTGTATGCTTTAAAACATTCATTTGCTGGTTTTTGAATTTCAATATCAACTTGATATTCCATCATATTCACCCCTTACATTACTATTATACAGGAAAAGGCCGATGGGGCTCGGCCTTTTCGCTACATAAAGGGGTATGTTATTTAGACATAAATTCAATGGTTTGTAGATAAGTATTTGTTGCCAAGTCATAACTTGTCATAGACTGGCTTGAGAATGTATAAATCACTTGATCAATGTAGATGCCTCTTTCGATTGGCATATAAGTCTCCGAGATATCCGAAGCAATGATGATTGGTTTTTGTAAAATATCATCAACATTTGGTTGATTAAAATCAATCGTAAAGATATAATAATAACTTTCATAAACAGATTGGTTTGTTTCATAATTATAACCATAACCCACGACAGGAAAACCAAAGATCATGTGTGAAGGTGAAATCATCATCGCTTTTGGATTATAAGATGCTTCTGAATAACTATAATAGTATTCAGTCTCACCATTAACATATCCTTGCAGTTCATAAGTATCTAAGATAATACTATTTAAGGTATCATAGGCAGATATTTTCATACCCGTGACACGACCATCTAAATCTGCGGTGAATCCAAAACCAATCGCATGATCTTCCTGATTCCAAATATGTAAATAAGTGCTAAATCCTGGTTCCTCGATTTCACCAACAATCGTTGGATTTGTAGGATCAGATAAATCAATTCGATATAGAGGATCTGTTTGTCTAAATGTGACGACATGACCGATATCTTCATTAAATCGGACAGATTTCACAGTTTCTCCTTCTTTACCTAAACCAGACGTAATCGAACCAACAATTTCCATTTTATCTGTATCATCATCTTCTTTAATGACATAAAGTTTATTTATAATTGGATTCCATGAAGTTGTCACAACCCTTAAATTCCCTTCATATTCATCCATCCAATATGAATCATTAATATAACCATCAATTTGGGCTTGGCCAGCATAACTGACAGTTGCTAAATCTACATCTAAATTATACTTAATAATTTGAGTATAATTTTTAGTTTCCAAAAGATCATACTCCCAAATAGATTGCGTTGTATATAGTGTATCATTTGATGCATATATGAGGTTAACGCCACCTAAAAATGCTTTAGAATTAATGGACAAATCATCTAAATCAATTCCAGCTATGACGGTCATATTGTCTACTGGAGTTCCTGGAGTATAATAAATATCATTAAAATCCATTGGGATTGTATTTTTTTCTCCAGATACGTAAGTTGTGAAATAAGGGACTGGATCTTCTCCATAAACATTTTGATTACCCACTAAAAATAATGCGTAACCTGAATTTTCATCACCCATTAAACGATGTTGATAAAAATTGGTGGTGGTTTCTAGTTGATAAGCAATTTCTCTAGTTTCTCGATCAAAAATAACAACAGATCCAGTGTATGTATGAAATCTGAAGTAAACATAATCAAGTTCTGATTCTGGCATTGCAAAGTATTCATATGTATAACCGATGACAATTAAATATTTTTCGGTCAAATAGATTGAATCTGTATACATATCTCCAAGTTTAATCGTATCTTCTAAGATGGCTTCTTTATCATCATTAATGGTTAATATTTGTATTTCATTATGATATCTCGATGCATAATAAATTTGATAACCATCAGTTTTAATGATATCCCCTTCATCCACACCTTCAACTTGGACATTTGTTTTAATATAATCTCTTGATTCAGCGATGCCATCCATCGATGATTCAGCATCTGAAAAATTGGGAGAAAGAGTATTTTTGTAATAAGTGTTTGTATTATAATCTTCAATGAGTTGTTTTAAATGTGTTGCTGATTCAACGGGTATTGCATTCACTAATGTTTTTCCATCCGAAATTTGAACATCCGATAACATCCCTGAAAATGCGACTGTGACAATTAATAATGAAGAAAGAACCAAGCCATAAGATTTCTTTATTAAACCTAATGGTCTTAATGGTATTCTTTCAATGTCATGTTTTTCTTTGAACATATTGAGTTTTCGATTCCACATTAACCCTCGAATGGTCTGAACAAATATCCATAAAAAGATAAGTGTTGATGCAATCAGTATTATCCAACCTAAAGTTTTCATCATTTCCTCCTTTAGATGCCTAATGCATCTTTGAAACGTTTTACATAGGAGCGTGAGACTTCTAGTTGTGAACCATCATTAAGTGTTAGTTCAAGCTTTGCATTAAGAGTTACTTCAATGAATTTAATTTTCATTAAGTTAACTAAAAATGATTTACCAATCCGAATGACATGAAATTTGGTTAACATGTTTTCAAGCTCATAGAGTGGATGTTTCACTTGAATTGTTTCTTTATGATCTAAATGAACGAAAATATCTTCACCAAAAGATTCGATATATGTGATTGATTTCGCATAGATCATTACCCATCCATTGGTCGTTTCAAATGAAATTCGTGATTGTAAATATGCAGCTAGTTCTAACACATCCAAAGTTTTATCAACATCATCTGGATGTATCGTGATGGTAATCTCATGATTTTCTTCGAGTTCATCGGTATGAATCAGATGAAGTTTTTCTTTAATCGATTCATAGTCTTCTTTATTCCATGTAAACTTAATCATGTGAGGTCTCCCTCCTATCTATATCGTATCGAAAAGGCTTTGATAAATAAATACATACTGGATGAATTACACATTATGAAGGATAAGTTGCATCATAGCCTTATTCTATCATAAAAAAAAGAGTTGAATTCAAGTTCAACTCTCTTTACGAAAATACGATTTTTTTGAAATATCAACCACAATTTTGGCGATTGCTATAAAGATAACATAAAATTCAAGACGACCTAAAAACATTCCCAAGGTTGAAGTCCATAAAATTCCATTTGGAGCACCAGCTCCTGCGATACCAACAGATAATCCAACGGTACCTAGTGCAGATGCAAATTCAAAAAGCGAATTTTCGAATGAATGACCATACAAAGTAAAAATCATTGAGCCGATTAATAAAACCACAATATAAACCATTAAAAATGCTTGGTTTTGAATAATATCTTCCTTTTCAACAATTGATTTTGTACCTAATCGATTAATAAAATGTGCACGAATAATTTTTTTATGAGCGAGTTGATCCTTAATACTCCAGATTAAACTCTTACCGGCTAATGCGACACGGTATTGTTTCATCCCACCAGCGGTAGATCCCAAACCCGCACCTAATACCATTAGTAAGATTAAACCTCCAAATACAAAAGTGGGAATGCCTATAAATGTGGGAATTGTTTGATAACCTGTACCAGTAATGGCTGAAATCATTTGAAAACTACCATATCTCAATGAATGCCATAAATCTCCTTGGTAGACGTTTAGAAATGAAATGGTAAATAAAGGAATAAAGATAATTAAATATAATGACAGTAATTTAATTTCAACGTGTGTTACAACATTTTTCAACTTACCTTTTATGAGCATCAAATGAACAAAGAAATTAGTTCCACCTAACAGCATTAAAATCATAATGGTAATTTCAATGGCAACATTATCATAAAAACCAATGGATGCTGCCTTCGTAGAAAATCCTCCTGTAGCTACCGCACATGTTGCATGATTGATCGCATCAAACCAAGACATTCCAAATATCACCAAAAAGATTGCTCCGACTGCGATGTAACCCACATAAATCGACAAAATAATGCGCCCAGATCGAATCAAGTTAGGGACTAATTTATCACTATGCCCCTCAGCGTTATATAAACGCATATTGAGTTTGTCAGAAACAGCAGATGTTAAGACTAAAACAAATCCAACCCCACCAAAAAACTGTAATAATGATCTGTATAATAAGAAGATTGGAGAAATAGTATCAACATTAACAACAGTTAAACCAGTTGTAGAATAACCGCTCGTCACTTCAAATACACTTTCAGTAAAAGTAAAGATTCCTGTCAGAAAAAATGGCATTGCTGAGATTATAATACTCATAATCCAAATAGAAACAACTAAAATCGCATCTTGTTGTCGTTCTAACTTACCTTTTTCGTACTTCCTAAACATAAAAAGCACTAAAGTTCCAATCAGGATGCTAATAGCTCCTGGTAGGAAAAAGAAATGTGCTTGATCAAACTCCTCAGGACGAAAAAGAATGAGTATGAGTGGCATCAAAATAATGATTCCCACTAATACTGCAAACATCCCAAGGTAATTAATGATTAACTTGTAACCCGATAAAATCTTTGATGTCATAAATTATTTTTTCTTTCGAATAAATTCGATGATTTCCTCTTGTTCATTTGGAGTAGATATAATAATTAATTTATCATCCGGTTTAATGACCGTACTACCATTTGGAATAATAACATGTGGATCACGGAAAATACAGCTGATATTAATATTCTTAGGAAATTGAATATCCATAATTCGTTTATTAACTAAACTATAATCTGCTTCAACACCTAATTCAATCATCACAATTTTTTCATCCTCAATTGATAGTGTTTTTAAAATCTTTTCAACTGAAGATTCATTTAAAATCGTTTGAGCTAATAAATATGTGGATGAAATGACACTATCTACACCAAGCTTTTTAAAGATTTCGACATTTTTAGGATTTCTAACTTTAGCAACCGTTTTTTTAATATTAAATAAACGTTTCGCAGTAATACACGTGATGTAATTATCTGTATCTGAATCTCCTAATGCCAATAAGACATCAGCTCCATGAACCTCAGCATCCGAAAGACAATAGCCTTTTGTAGGATCTCCTGGAAACACAGGAATATCATTTGATGTACTAATATATTCAGCAAATATTCGATCTTGATTAATAACGATTAAATGATGATGTTCTTCTTTTAATGCTTTAATAACGAAGTCAGCTTCATGTTTACCGCCAGCTATTACGATTTTCATAAGTCATCTCCCTCTTCTTTAGATAACTCTAAAAACTCATTAAATGAGAGTTTGAAAGGATAGATGGCTTGAATGGCTGTACCTTCTAATAATTTACCTTTATCTGTATCTTCTAAACGAACAAAGATTTTTGGAACATTATAAATGTAGTAACATACATGTGCCAAGAAAATATTCACATTGTCACTATCTGTTGTTAAAACAACTGTTTTCGCTTCTTTAATATATGAGTTTTCTAAAATTGTCATGTCCGTGGCATCACCAACAACTTGATAGCCCGAAAATGATTCTTGAAGTTTACGGAATGAATCTTCAGTCGCATCAATCACAATCACATCTTCACCGGCTTCTGACATCTTTGTTGCAATATTACCACCCAATCGTCCAGAACCAATGACGATAAATTTATTTCGTTTCATGGAAATCTCCTTAAAAATCTCTATTATCAATATATCGTATATATTTTACTACGAATCCATTAATTTTGCATCAATTATCGGTCGTTCTAATAACTTTGTGTAGGACAAATCCATTAAAAATGCACCAATTGGAGCAGTGATCACAATGGATAATACTGCGATAGAAAGCATCAACTGGCCATGAACAAACCCTAATGAAAGCGGAATAGCACCAATCGCAGCTTGAACAGTAGCTTTTGGAATATATGAAATTCCAACAAACAATTTTTCTTTTTGTTTGAATGGTGTTTTAATAAGCGAACTCATAACACCCAGCATTCGTCCAATTAATCCTAATAATACTAATATAATCGCGAATAGTCCAACACTTGGGATCACTCGAATATCTAAGACAGCTCCGACTAAAACGAAAAGCATGATTTCTGCAACAACCCATATTTTTTCAAACTTATGAACTAATCGATGTGCTAAAATTTCATATTGATTTAATATCGTACCCCCAAGAACCATCACACTTACCAATCCTGAGATTAAAACAATATCTTTTAAATAATTTTCAAGACTTACTAATAAAAATCCTGTACTGAAAATTAATAGTACTTTGATTGTGTCACGCATATGAAATTTCTTAAATAGTTTGAGTAAGATAAATCCCATCAAAGCACCTAAACCAATACCCAAAATTAGAGAAATTGGAATAAAGAGTAAATCTTGGATTGAAAATGAATTGGTTTGGTAACTTTGAATTAAAGAAGAAAACAAAATGATGACAAACACATCGTCAATCGATGCCCCAGCTAATATAAGCTGAGGAATTGGCTTTTTCTTTCCATATCCTCTTTCCATAAGTTTAATCATTCTTGGTACGATAATTGCTGGTGAAACTGCCGCCACCATTGAACCAATAATTGCAGCTTCTAGCAAAGTAATATCAAAAAACATCGGTCCAAAAAGCATGATTACAATAAATTCAAATAGTGCTGGTACAAACGATAATAATAGTGCAGGTCTTCCAATTTTCTTTAAATCATTGAGATCAAGAGACAATCCGGCACGTATCAAAATGACAATGAGTGAAAATTGTCTAAGCTCTGCTGAAATATTCAAAATAGAACCATCGATTAAATCCAAAACATAAGGTCCTAAAAGAATACCTGCACAAAGCATACCAATCATTCTTGGAAGTTTTAGTTTTTCAAATACCTGGGCTAATATAAGGCTTAATAAAATAATTAATGCGACACTTAGTAACATACATCCTCCATAAAAAAAATCTACAACAAAAATGTTGTAGAAGTCATCAGCATTTGCGGTTTTAGCGATTATCGCTAGGGGAGACACTCATTCCCATAAGCATTGTATGCAATTCATGAAAATAAGTCAAGTAAATCTTATTTTTCTTTTTTATGAAAAAAAGGAATAATCATGGATACTTTCTTTTGATAATCCATATAGGAAGGCCTTGTAGCCAGTATCTTTTTTTCCATGAGTGGAATACTAATGAATAAAAATAGACATGTCATGAGGATCGGTGGGAGAATGAAGATATCTAACACTTGATAAGTTGATAAATAAATTAAATATAAGCCCCACCATACGGAAATTTCACCAAAATAATTAGGATGACGTGAGAATTTCCACAATCCAAAATCAATGATTTTATTTTTATCTGGATTGAGAAGTCGAAAAGTCATCATTTGTTGATCAGCAATATATTGAATGATTGCACCAGATGCAATCACTAACGCACCAATGACAATGCCACCGTTAACAAAAGGTTCAGCTTGTAAAATTTTGATTGCTAATATCATTTGTAAAAAAACAATGGATGTTGGCATCAATTGTATGCCAAAAAGATTGGTTAATGGATATAATTTTGGCGCTTTTTCTTTAATTTTTAAATATCGCCAATCTACTTCATGAAATCCCTGCCAATTTCGTGCCCAATTATAAGTCAATCGAATACTCCATAGCAAAATTGACATGCTCATTAAAAAAACACCAAGAGTGATATTCGTTTTCATGTAGATCATCAATAAAATGATCATGACAGGAGGAATAACACTCCAGTAAGGATCATATAATGATGCATTCTTAAGTATTAATGAAAAAATCCAAATAACGACTGTAGAAACAACATCTGCAATAAATAAATTTATCAATAACGAAAAATCAAGCATTAAAAATGTAAAAATGCCTATTCCAATTGATAACATATAGATAACTAAAATCCATAAAAATGATGATGTTCGTTTACTCATATGTTCTCCTTAAATAATTTTATTAGGTAGTTCGATGTGGTTCACATATCGATCTAGTGACATGGATAAAACATGCAATAATCGATCTTGAATACGTGGTGATCCAATTGAATTATGCGGTGTGATGAACACATTATCTAACGTCCATAAGATATGATCTTTAGGGAGTGGTTCAGGCACCATCACATCAAGTCCGGCTCCTCGAATTTTATCATGGATCAGCGCATCGATTAATACATCTTGATCAACAATATCACCTCTTGAAACATTAATAAATAAAAGCGATGGTTTAAATAAAGCAAATGCTTCTTTTCCAATCATTTTTTTCGTTTGTGGAGATGAAGGTAGTGTTACAATCAGATAATCGCTTTCTTGATAAATCGTATTCAATCCCTCTTGATCCGTAAAAATTTGATCAAAATTTTCGAGTGCTTCATATGTTTTTTTATATCCTAAAACGCGTGCTCCAAAAGCTTTCATTCTTTTTGCTACTTCTTTACCAATGGATCCAGCTCCAATAATGCCTACTGTGGATTCACAAATTTCATGACTGACATGAATGTTTTTCCATAAGCCTTCTTTCATATGTTGTAAGTAACCTTCTAAATGACGGTTAAATAATAAAATCTTTGAAAAAACATCTTCTGCAATTGAAATACTATAAACATCTGGTGCATTTGATAAAACAATATTTCTTTCTTTCAAATATTGTTGATCAATCGTATCATAACCAGCACTTAATAATTGTATCCACTTTAAATGTTTAAATTGATCGAGCAATTCTTTTTTTAGGGTTTGTGGCATCGCAAATATAGCATCACAATCAAACCGTTGATCTAAATCGATAATCCACTCGATTTCAGGGTGTCTTTCTTTTAAGATATTGACATGCTTTTCTTTGAGCACATTCAATTCAATCCAAATTTTCATGATAACCTCTTTATAATATTTTATCGAAAGCTAATCGGTTAATATCACCTTTATTTTGATTTAGTTTAATCCATCCACAAAGTACATACCCATGGTTTTGAAATAATTTAATCGCGTATCGATTATCTTGGTGTGTATCAATACGCATATAATGGATGTTTTTCTGTTTTGCGATTTCATCACTGTATTTCATCAGTTGATGAGCGATATCCTGACCAAGTAAATCTCTCTTAACCGCTAAACGATGAATCGTTAAGTATGGGACATCTAGTCGCCATGCACCATCATATATAACGTTATAAGTCTCTTCAATACCAGATCTTACCGCCATCATGCCTTTTAAATCATTCCCATCAACGAAAACATAAAACTCCTGACTTAATATATCATTTCGAAACGTTTCAATACTAGGATTTTCATATTGCCACTGGTCGATGTGGCGCATATTTAAAAGTTCTTTTGTTTCACATCTTAATTTCCAAATCTCATTGAGATCATCCATGCAAGCTAGTCTTATCATTATTTTTTATCATAAATTGTATGTCCGCCAAAAGCTTTTCTCGTAGCAGCTACAACTTTCTCTCCAAATTGGTCTTCATCTTTTGATTTAAAACGTGCAAAAAGCGATTGAGTAATAACAGGTAATGAAACTCTATATCTTAAAGCTTCTTCAATCATCCACATGCCTTCACCGGTATCATCAACTTTTCCTTCAATACCCTCTAAATCGTGGTTTTGATGAAATGCTTCATTGACATAACCCATGAGTGTTGATGATATCAATGATCCATGGTTCCATACCTTGGAAATGGCTTCATAATCTAATTCAAAAGGTGACGACTTCAATAGAGCAAACCCCTCACCAATCGATTGCATCATACCGTATTCAATCCCATTATGAATCATTTTTGTGAAATGACCAGAACCAGGTTTACCAACATATGTGAATCCATCTACAATCGATAAATCATGAAACAAAGGCGTTAACTTATCAACAGCTTCTTTTTCACCACCAGCCATGAGACATAATCCATGTCGTGCACCTTTAGTTCCTCCGCTTGTTCCCATATCAATAAAATCAACACCGATGCTTTTAAATGATTGATAACGCTTGATGGACACATTAAAATTAGAATTCCCACCATCAATCACAATATCACCAGGTTGAACAAATTTTTCAAGATCGTATAACACTTTGTCTACCATACCATTAGGAATCATCAGCCAAATGATAAGTGATTCTTCATGCTTTCTTTCACATAAACATGCTAAAGAATCACAGGTATTAAATCCATCCTTTAGAAAATCTTCTCTCACATTAACATCGATATCATATCCAACAACTTCATGACCATGATCTCGCATATTTAAAGCCATATTGAATCCCATTTTTCCTAAACCAATCATCCGAACGTTCATCTTAAAAAATCCTCCTATTTTATGCCGTTTAGATCGTGCATGTGCCATAAATAATGACTGACAATCGAACGGTAGGGTTTCCATTTTAAACTCATCTCTTCGATTTCTTTTTGTGATAAATTCTCATTTTGATATAATTTTTTAACGGCATTTCTTAAACCTAAATCCAGTGAAGAAAATACATCTTCTCTTCCGAGTGAGAACATCAAAAACATATCAATACTCCAAGGACCAATTCCTTTAACTTTAATCAACATGTCTTTTATTTCTTGGTTTGTCATCACCTCAATTTGATTAAAATCAACTGTCTTATCCAAAAGATGTTGAGATAAGGATTTAACATAGGAAATTTTTTGATAAGATAATCCAATTTTTCTGAGCGCTTCATCTTCAGTCATGATGATTTTTTCGGGCAAAGGATTGCCCTCATAATAATTAATAAATCGATTGATGATCACAGTCGCAACTTTTGACGATAATTGTTGACTCAAAATCGTAAACAATAAAGATTGATAGTAGTCATCATCAATCTTCACAGTTACCGATTTCACTTGATCAAATAAGTGCTTGAGTTTCGGATCATTTTCGATAAGTAATTGGCATTTCTTTGAAGCATTTTCATACGTAATTGTTTTCATAGTTTTCCCTTAACCTAAATTATACCACTTCATCAAATTGAATGAAATATGGTGAATAAAAAGCGAGTCAAAGACTCGCATTATCGTTTTTGTCCAACAAAGAATATCGCAATCGTTCCTGGTCCAGAATGCGCACCGATAACTGGTCCAACATGGTTATATATCACATCTTTTACACCATATTTTTCCTTGATTTTTCTTCCGACTTCCATTGCTTCTTCAATACAGTCACCATGGGAAATGAAAATTGTTTGTTCTTTGGGATTCTCAATATTGCCCTCAATTAAATCCACCATTTGATCTAAACTAAATGATCGACCTCTCGCTTTTCTCAAAGGAACTAACTTCCCCTCATCTGTCACATGCAAGATTGGTTTAATCCTCAAAATCGTTCCAAGAATTGCAGACACATCACTCAATCTACCACCCCGTCTTAGTGTTCCTAAATCGTCGACTGTAAAAATATGAATGTGTTTAAGTTTATTCTTTTCGACCCAATCAGCCGTTTCTTCAATGGAATTGTTTTTTAAACTTTCCTGCCATGCATGATAAATTAACAAACCTTGCCCCATCGATGCTGATTTTGAATCAATGACAATAATTTTTCTTTCTGGATATTGTTTTAATAATTCTTCTTTTGCAACAACAGAA
>JAFGTQ010000040.1 GCA_016934015.1 Acholeplasmataceae bacterium
TCATGCTTGGCAAGCACGTGTAATAACCATTATACGACGCCCACGTTGTCGTGCTTTTTTATGATAGCAAATATTTAAGATGTTGTCAAGACTATGTGAAGCAATTTTTGATTGTTTTATCTAAAAGATTAGTTTAGGGATATCCTATGAAATAAATGTTGTTTTAAGGTATAATTTTGATAGAGGATTCGTTTTAAAGGAAGTGATGTCATGCCGATTTTCAGTGAAAAGTTAAAAGAAAACATTTTTGCTATTATGCCAATTCTTTTCATTGTCTTTTTTGTCCATTTCTTTTTTACACCTCTTGAGACACCACCTCTTGTTAGATTTATCATTGGTGCCTTACTGATTATCATTGGATTAGCATTATTTCTAGTGGGCATTGATCTTGGGATTACACCGCTTGGAAGTTTAACTGGACAAAGCTTAACAAAGACAAATAAACTATGGATTGTTTTGCTTGCTGCATTTATTTTAGGATTTTTTATTTCCATTGCTGAACCTGGTTTATTAGTTTATGCCAATCAAATCGAAACTGTCACGCAAGGTGGAATAAACAGTACAACTCTTTTGCTATCTGTTTCTGTTGGGCTTGCTATTTTAGTCGGTTTAGGTTTCTTAAGAATTATTTACAATATGCCTTTATATCGTATATTACTTGTTTTATACATCATCATTTTTGTTTTAGCTTTATTTGCAAAAAAAGAATATATTGCGATTGCATTTGATGCATCTGGTGCAACGACTGGTGTTTTAGCTGTTCCTTTTTTGCTTTCTTTATCAGTAGGGATTTCAAGGTTGAAGAAGAACAGTAAATCTTCAGAAAAAGATAGTTTTGGACTTGTATCCATTGCATCTGCAGGTGCAATCATCGCTGTTTTAATTCTATCTTTCTTTGTAAATTCAAGTGTTTCATCTGTTCAACAAATGTCTTTAGTTAATGAATCAAGAATTATCAAACCTTTTTTTGAACTTGGATGGTCGATGTTAAAAGATAGTTTTATGGCACTATTGCCACTTTTAGTGATTTTAATTCTCATGCAAATCTTTCGCTTTAAACTGTCAAAGCGACAGTTTAGACGCATTATCTTTGGGTTTATTTATGCATTCTTAGGTTTATTTCTGTTCTTTCTTGGTGTTAATGGAGGATTCATGGAAGTTGGTTTAAGAATCGGATATTTGCTTGCAGGATATGATGCGAAAATCATTTTGCTGATCATCGCATTCATGTTAGGATTATTTACGATTATAGCTGAACCAGCAGTTTCAGTATTAACTCACCAAATTGAAGATATTACAGCAGGTTATGTTAGAAGAAAAGCAGTCTTAGTTGCTTTATCACTTGGTGTTGGATTAGCAATCATGGCATCGGTACTTAAGATTATGATACCAAGTTTACAATTATGGCATATTATCTTACCTGGTTATATCTTATCGCTTACTTTGATGTTTTTCTCACCTAAACTATTTGTTGGGATTGCATTTGATGCTGGAGGAGTTGCAACTGGTCCTCTCACTGCAACATTCATCCTCGCATTCATTCAAGGAGTGGCTATATCTACTCCAGGTGCTGATGTTGTCATCGATGGATTTGGCATGATTGCGTTAGTTGCATTAGCTCCAATTATTACGTTACAAATCTTAGGTATTATCTTTAAGATTAAAACAAGAAAGGAAGGTGTCTAAGTTGGATACATTCTCTCACTTAACCAATTTTGAACTGTTGACGGTGATTGTCAATTATGGTCAAGGCAGTAAAGTCTTGAAAGTTGCAAAAGAACAAGGCGTCAAGGGTGGTACACTCTTAATGGCAAAAGGATCTTACAAAAAACCAATTTTAGAATTTTTAGAACTCACTGATGTTAGAAAAGAAATTGTATGGATGATTATTCCACATCAATTAGTGAATAAAACAATGCATGCACTCGATGAAAAATTCAGGTTTGATAAACCGAATCATGGAATTTTGTTTGTCATCCCAATTTCAAGTTTTTTAGGATTAGGTGATTATAGCTTTGAAAAAATTGATTATTCTGGAGGTAATGAAATGACCACATATAATGCAATCTTTACAATTGTTGATAAAGGAAATGCCGAAGAAGTAGTGAATGTTGCTACCCATGCAGGTGCTAAAGGAGCAACCATTATGAATGCCAGAGGTTCTGGCATTCATGAAACTTCTAAATTATTTAACATGGAAGTTGAACAAGAAAAAGAAATTGTTTTAATTCTTGCAGAACATAGTATTCTAAAAGATATCGTGTCATCAATTCGTGAAAACTTTAATATTGATGAACCAGGAAAAGGCATTATCTTTGTTCAAGAAGTTCATCAAACGATGGGGATTCGCTAATTCATGAAACGTATTAAAAAATTATCCATCGTTTTAATGATTTTCTTTATCTTTGGTTTTGTTCTCTCATTTTTAATGGATAAAGGTATCACGACTTTATACTTTTCATCATTAAAAGAAATCCCTTGGTATATCTATATATTAGGATTTATTTTAATCTTTTATCTGACGCTTACCATTCATGAACTTGGTCATTTGATCTCATTTAAAGTTCAAGGAGTTAAGATTAGAGCTTTATATTTAACTATCTTTGTTTTTGTTAAAGAAGATCAAAAGATTAAATTTAAAATACATCCGAAACTATGGGTATTGCTGGGTGGATTAGTTATTCCAGATTTAGCAAAAATTGAATCAAAAGAAGATTATGAAAAAACAGTAAAAATCTTTCGAAATGCGTTGATATCAGCACCGATAACCACGATTACTTATATGAGTTTATCCATTTTAGTTTTTCTATTATCGATGATTTTCTTGGATGCATCACTCTTATTAGGACTTATTATCTTACACATGATTTATGTCACGCTTTTATCATCTCTCTATATTTATACGTTTAAATTAAATACACAATCGCTTTATGGAGATATTATCGCATATCGAAAGATGAAAGACGATCCAATTTTTACGTTTGCACAAATCAGTCAATACACGGAATTTTCAAGTGAAACATCAGAAAAAGAAAAACGATTCATCTTTGATATGGCGACAGATATTTTAAGTGTCGCACCAAAAATGAATGATTTTTTCATTCAACATATTCTACTTTACTATTTAGAAGGCATCATCAAACAAGATTATCCGATTAACGCTGTGGTTGAATCAAAAATTAATCAAATTAATATGCATGCTTTTGTTAGAAACGAAGAAGGACTCTTTGCATATCATGAAATTATCTTGCATGATTACAAATTAAAAAATGTTGAAAAAGCATATGATAAATATGAAAAAGTGAGTCAACTTCAACGAAAGAAAATCGATCAACAATTAACGATTTATTTAAATCATAAAACAGCACACCAAATTCATATCAAAGATCATCAACAATTTTTAGAAAATAAACAGAATATTTATATTGGTGATCATTGGATTTTTGAACCAGTTATCGATCCTTATCAAGCATATTTAGAGGATTTAAACAAACTTCCCTTTGTCGATTATGTCTGTGAAGTGACACTTGAAGAAAATCATGAAGCAAAATAAATATAAAAAACTCCGTTAGGAGTTTATTTTTTTCTGGTGCCCCCAGAGAGAATCGAACTTTCAATTCAGCCTTACCATGGCTGCGTTATACCATTTAACTATAGGGGCAGCAAAACTATTATACAAAAATGCATGATAAAAGACAACCCAGTTATGTTATATTATTTAGGTAGGGATGTGTTTTTATGTACATGATATTAAGGCTAGTTAAACCATATTGGAAAAAACTAACGATTAGTTTATCATTTAAATCAATTGGAGCACTTGCTGACCTTTTCTTACCGTGGATTATCGCGTATATGATTGATACGGAGATCCCAAACTTACAGGCAAGTGATACCACCAGTTTAAGATCTTTGTATTATTTAGGAGCGTTGATGGTTATCATCGCTTTTTTAGGTCTCTATTTAAATGTTGCCGCCAACCGGAAAGCTGAAATGATTGCCGCCATGTCGGTTAAAGATTTAAGACATGATTTATTTGAAAAGATTGAAGGCTTATCTGCACGTCAAGTCGATCATTTAACAAGACCTTCATTAATATCAAGAATGACAACAGATACATATAATATGTATAATGCCACAGCTTCGATGCAACGTTTAGGGGTTAGAGCACCAGTGTTACTTATTGGTGGTATTTTAATGTCTTTACTCCTCGACCCAGTTTTAACATTAATTATGGTTGCAATGTTACCACTTATTTTAATTATTGTTTATGTGTTTTCTAAACGTGGGATTCCTTTATATAAGAAAACTCAAGGATTTGTCGATCAATACATTCGAAAACTAAGAGAATATATTACCGGTTCTAGAGTTGTTCGTGCATTATCGATGCACGAACATGAAATGAATGCATTTGATGAAGCAAATAAGAACACGGTTGAAGCTGAACTATCGGCTCAAATTACGATGGCGAAAATTAATCCAATGATGAATGCGGTCATGAATATTGGTCTTGTTGTGGTCTTAGTTATTGGAGCTTATCGATTGAGTTTAGGACATACTGAAAAGGGACAAATCATGGCGTTTGTCACGTATTTCACGATAATTTTAAATGCGATGATGAGTATTACGCGTGTATTCGTGTTATCATCTCGTGCGACAGCATCTGCAGATCGTATTCAAGAAGTTTTAGATATGCCCATTGATATTAAAGATGGTTTATTGCCTTATGTTGAAAAAGAAGATACGCCACATATTACTTTTGATCATGTCTATTTCTCTTATAATGAAAAAGAACACAATATTGAAGATGTGTCTTTTACACTCAAACAAGGACAGTCTTTAGGTATTATTGGCGCGACAGGTTCAGGGAAAACAACATTAATTAATTTACTCATGCGTTTTTATGATGTGAGCGCTGGATCCATAAAGATTTATGATACGGATATTCGTGATTTAAAAGCAAATGAACTTAGAAAAAGAATTGGTGTTGTCTTTCAAAATGATGTTATATTTGCTGATAGCATTTTTGGGAATATTCAGTTTAACCGAAGAGAAATCACAGATTATGATATCGAACTAGCTACTGAAGTTGCCCAAGCAGATTTTATTTATGAAAAAGAAGATGAATTTAAATATCAAATGGCTCAAAAGGGTATGAATTTATCAGGAGGACAGAAACAAAGACTTCTAATTGCACGCGCAGTTGCAGGAAACCCTGATATTTTAGTTTTTGATGATGCATCGAGCGCACTCGATTATCAAACCGATAAAAATATGCGTCAATCCATCAAAAAATCATTTTCAAAAACAACCAAAATTATTATTGCTCAACGCATATCATCCATTAAAGATTCAGACCAAATTTTACTTATAGATGAAGGAAAAATCATTGCTTCTGGTACACATGAAGAACTCATGAATACCTCCAAAATATATCAAGAGATTGCTTTCTATCAATTAGGAGGTGAAGTCAAATGATGTATGCTGGTAAACAAGGACGTGGACGAAATGATGGTAGCCAAAAAGCGAAAGATGTTCGCTATGTCTTAAAAAGATTATGGGCGTATTTAGTTTATTATAAACGTAAACTTATTATCGCTATCTTTATTGCGATTTTTAGTAATGTGTTATCTCTGATTGGTCCGTTTTTAACAGGACGTACCATTTCAGCGATGGAAGATGGCGTTGATTTTGAAAAAGTATTTTTCTTTGCAGGTTTAATGATTATCTTTTATCTCTTAAGTACTTTGATGAGCTATTTATTATCAAAAGCCATGATTCGAGTCTCACAAAGTGTCGTTTACAAAATGAGAAAAGATTTGTTTGCGAAATTAAATCGTGTCCCTATTTCATATTTTGATCAAAACCAAACAGGAGATGTCATCTCAAAAATGAGTTATGATATTGATACAATTAATACATCATTAGCCAATGATGTTATTAGTAGTATCACATCGGTCATCACAATTATCATTTCATTCGTTATGATGATCTTAATGTCACCAATTCTCGTCTTAGTCTTTATCGTGACATTGCCTATTTCGATTACACTCACGCATGTGTTATCCAAAATTGTAAAAAAGAAATTTCGGATTCGCAATCAAAAACTTGGTGAAATGAATGGATTCGCCGAAGAAATGATTAGTGGTCAAAGAACGATTCAATCGTATGTTCAAGAAGAAGCTGTTTTGCAAAAATTTGATGAAATTAACGAAGAAGCAACCAAAGCATCCTATGAGTCTGGTTATTATTCAACGACTGTGGGTCCTTCTGTGAACTTTGTCTCAAATTTATCGGTTGCTTTAGTCGGTGTTTTTGGTGGAATTCTTTATTTCAGAGGAATGATCACTTTAGGGAATTTAACAAGCTTCACCCTATATTCAAGAAGATTTTCTGGACCCATCAACATGATGAGTAATATATTTGCTGATATTCAAAGTGCACTCGCTGCTGCTGAACGTGTGTTCAAAGTCATTGATTATGAAGAAGAACCCAAAGATACAGAAGATGCGATCACTTTAGAAAACATTATGGGGGAAATCACATTTGAAAATGTGAGTTTCCGATATGTACCAAATCAACCAATTTTAACCCATGTATCCTTTAAAGCGAAACCCGGACAAGTCATCGCGATTGTAGGACCAACAGGTGCTGGGAAGACAACGCTTGTCAATTTACTCATGAGGTTTTATGACATTGATGATGGTGTTATTCGATTGGACCACTATGATACCAAAGATATTAAAAGACAAAGCCTTAGAAAGAGCTTCTCAATGGTCCTACAAGATACATGGATTTTCTATGGGACTGTCCATGATAATATTGCGTATGGTAATGGAGATGTTTCAAGATTAGAAGTGGAAGAAGCGGCTAAAAAAGCTCGTATTCATGGCTTTATTAGCCATTTACCAGAAGGATATGACACCATACTTAAAGAAGATGGGTTATCCATCTCTAAGGGGCAAAAACAGCTCTTAGTGATTGCACGTGCTATGTTATCCAAAACTAAGATGCTCATCTTAGATGAAGCAACTTCAAATGTAGATACACATACGGAAGTTCAAATTCAAAAAGCAATGTTATCACTCATGGAAGATAAGACTACATTCGTGATTGCACACCGCTTATCAACCATCGAAAGAGCAGATTTAATTCTCGTCATTAAAGATGGAAATATTGTTGAACAAGGCACACATGAGACACTCATGCAAGATCAAGGGTTTTATTTTGACTTATACCAGAGTCAATTTGCATAATAAAAAAATAAAACGTTCTTTTCCTTGTAATTGATCTATGGAATGTGTATAATAGATTTAGGCGTGATCACACGCTGAATAAACTTAAGGAGTATTTAAATGAAAGGCGTAGTAAAATGGTTTGATGCTGACAAAGGATATGGATTTATCTCATCAGCAGAAGGAAAAGACATCTTTGTTCACTTCAGTGCAATTCAATCTGAAGGATATAAGACATTAGCAGAAGGCGACCAAGTAGAATTTGAAGTTAAGAACGGCGACCGTGGACAACAAGCGGCTGAAGTTCGTAAAGTCTAAAAAATTTAAAAAGGTATGGGGACTCAAACATTTTGAGTCCCCCTTCTATTTTTTATGAATGAAAATGCTTGACATATTTTCAGAGTATGTTACAATGGACGAGTACAATTTAAAAGCATAGAGGTAGCGATGTAGAAAAGTATGTTTGTGAGTCGGCAGACTGTGATCAAACAGAAAGGCAACCATCGCCGAATGAATTCTTAGGCATAAGAAGATCATGGGGTTATAAGAAACACTTATAACACTCCTACGATAAGTAGAGGCGCTAGCAAAATATGACTCGTTTATTATTTTGAAGTGTCCTCTCGGATGCTTTTTTTGTTAAAAAAAACAAAGAAAAGAGGAAGAGAGAATGAAAAGATTTAGTTTAGTTTTATTTGTTTTATTGTTTGGGGTGACACTTTTTGCGTGTCAAGGTGAGGATCAGTTTGATTTAGAAAGTGAAACTGAAATTGTGGTTGGCCTAGAAGCAGCTTATGCACCATTTAACTGGGCAACACCAGAAGAAAATGAATTTACTGTTTCATTAAGCGGACAAGCAGGCTTTTATGCCGATGGTTATGATGTTGTGATGGCTCAAAGAATTGCTGATGCACTTGGTTTAACACTTGTCATTAAAGCATATAGCTGGGACGGATTAATCCCTGCACTCAATGCAGGTGAAATCGATTTAATCATTGCAGGTATGAGTCCAACTGCAGAACGTGCACTCACGGTTAATTTTAGTGAAGAATATTATCGTTCAGAACAAGTAATGGTTGTGAGAACTGATGGAAATTATGCGAATGCAACTTCGTTAGATGATTTTAATGGTGCCAGAGTTGTCGCACAAGCAGGGACACTACAAGATGATTTGATTGATCAAATTACGGGTGTTATCCATCAAGAAACATTAAATAGTTATAGCGATTTAGTCAATGCACTTAGCTACGAAACGAGTGATGCGTTTGTTGCTGAATTACCAGTTGCTACTGGTATAGTACAAACCAATAGCCAATTTTCAATTATTCAATTTGGAGAAGGCTTAGGATTCACAGTTTCAGATGAAGACATCGTCGTATCCGTTGCGATGCGATTAGAAGATTTAAATTTGTTAGACGCAGTAAATGCAGCATTAAGCACAATTTCAAATGCTGAAAGACAACAAATTATGCAAAATGCGCTTTCACGTCAACCTCAAGAATAATGATGCAAATTTGGATGTCATTACCTCCAAAAGATGAGTTTTTTAAAACCATTTTATACTTGCTTGATACATATGGATCATTCTTTTTAAGAGGCGTATGGATTACATTATTGTTATCTATCGTTGGGACACTCGGTGGATTTATTCTTTCACTAGGTTTAACCGTGATTCGTCAACAAGATATCGATATGAAGCGTGATTCATGGATTCAGATATGGATTAAAAAACTTGGCATTGGATTTACAAAATTATATATTACCGTGTTTCGTGGAACACCCATGATTGTTCAAGCCATGATTTTTTACTACGGGATTGCCCCTTTAAAACTTGGATGGTGGAATCCTCTTGTTGCAGGCTTAACGGTTGTGACATTAAACACTACTGCATATATCGCTGAAGTCATTCGTAGTGGAATTAATGGCATTGATAAAGGACAAATGGAAGCCGCTCGTAGTTTAGGATTTTCTAAACGTCAAGCGATGTTCAAAGTTATTTTTCCACAAGCCATTAAAAACTCATTACCAGCGATTGGTAATGAATTTATCGTGAATTTAAAGGATACTGCGGTTTTAAGTGTCATTGGTGTCTTTGATTTATTTAAAGCAACTCAATCTGCGACATCATCGAACTATAGACCAGTTGAAGGATTTTTTATTGCAGCTGTGATTTATTTGATGTTGACATTTGTTACATCAAAAATTGTGGATCGGATGGAACGTAAAAAAGTGAAGGTGGTGAATGTTCATGTCTAATATAATTTTAGAAATTAAAAACATTCACAAACGATTTGATGATCAAGTCGTTTTAAATGGTATTAACTTAGACATTCACGAAAAAGAAGTGGTATCAATCATTGGTTCATCAGGATCTGGGAAAACAACACTTTTAAGATGTTTAAATTTGTTAAATGAACCAGATGATGGACACATCATATTTTTAGGTGAAGATTTGATGGATGCCAAAGTTGACCTTGATCATTTAAGAATGCGGATGGGCATGGTCTTTCAATCATTCAATTTATTCAACCATCAAACCGTGATTGATAACTGTATTATGGCTCCAATCTCACTTTTAAAAATGAAGAAAGATGAAGCCATTCAAAAAGCGCGTTTATTACTCGAAAAAGTCGGGATGTTGGAATATGAAAATGTCCCAGTCACGCAGTTATCAGGTGGACAAAAACAAAGAGTTGCGATTGCTCGTGCACTCATCATGAACCCAAAAATCATGCTGTTTGATGAACCAACAAGTGCCCTTGATCCTGAGATGGTTGGTGAAGTATTAGAAGTCATCAAAAGCTTAGCTAAAGAAGGTATGACAATGGTTATTGTTACTCATGAAATGGATTTTGCTAAAGAAGTTTCACATCGAATTATTTTCATGGACCAAGGTGTCATTGCTGAAAGTGGAACACCAAGTGAAATCTTTAAAAATCCGAAAGAAGAAAGAACTAAAGCATTTTTAAGAAGATATGCACATGAAAGAAGCATCTAATCATGTGCTTTTCTTTTTTTAAATTATTGTCAGTGATAGCGCTTGTATGATATAATACTTTTAAAGATGGGAGCGTTGATATATATGGAGAAAGACCTATTAGAGTTAGGGCGAAAGCATCTAAGAAATGTGACCAAAGAATGCGAAGAAAAGCAAATCGAAGAAGCTGAAAAGAGATTCGCATGGCAATACACTTATGATGCTGTTGGCATGGCAGGCCACAATCGTGTTTCCTATGATGATGTGATTCGTCTCAGTGAAACAAAAGCTCTACTCGGATACAGCGAAAGAGAACAAAAAGAAATTTTAAATCACTTAAAAGCATTTGATTATGTAAAAAAACTTGCACAATCAAACGAAAAATTTAATGAAGAAATGCTCAAGGATATCCATGAGATCCTTGTCGAAGGCATTTTCCAAGGTGGCGTTTATCGAAATGTCAACATCAATATTTTTGGTGCGAGTCATCAACCACCTGACTATGTCAAAGTCTATGATCGCATGAATAAATTCTTTAAGAATATTGAAACATTTGAAGGCAATGCCATTGAAAAAGCGGCATATGCACATGCAAGTATTGCGAAAATTCATCCATTTGTGGATGCGAATGGCAGACTTGCAAAACTCGTATTAAATTATTTTTTAATGAAAGGTGATTACTTACCAATCAGCATTCCACTTGAATTAAGAGAACAATACATTGAAAAGCTAGAAATCTTTAAAACTGAGAAGGACTTAAATCCTTTAACACAATTCTTCAAAGACATCTTAACAAAGCGTTATGAAGCGATATTAAATGATTTAGACTTATAAGAGTGCTCAGCACTCTTTTTTATTTATATACATCAAAGAAGTTAAAAATATGATAAAATATGAGAGGTGATGAAAATGTCTTTAAACATAGGTTCAGTGAATCAATTAAAAGTAATTCGTAAAACAGATATTGGGTATATGCTTGATTCCGATGAGGGTGAAGTTTTTTTGCATTTTAATGAAACGAATCATCGAGAATTAAAACCCAATGATTTAGTTGAAGCTTTTTTATATTTTGATCAAAAAGGACGTTTAGCAGCAACCTTAAAAACACCACTCATCACAAAAGATTCCCCAGGGTTTCTAGAAGCCACTGATGTTCATTTTGGCTTGGGTGTATTTTTTCACATGGGGATTAATAAAGATTTATTATTATCCATGGATGATTTACCATTAGATGATTCGAAATGGCCCGTGAAGGGTGATCAATTATATTTATCCCTCAAGGTTAAAGGTAAATTAGTCGCTAAAATTGTTTCAAAAGAAGAACTTAAAGAAGAACCAAAATCAACACTTAATCCAAAAGATAAAGTGTTTGCATATGTCCAAAAAATTGGTAGAGAAGGTATCAATCTTTTAACGGAAGATTTAAATTGGATATTTGTTCACCAATCGATGGTTAGAGATGATCTTCGGTTAGGCCAAAAAGTAGAAGTCACCATTACTTATCAATCTGAGAAAGGCTATACCGGATCACTCATTGCTCAAAAAGAAGTTTTACTATTTGATGATGCCAATATGGTCTTATCTTATTTAATTCGAAAGGGAGATTTACCACTCACATCTGAAAGCACACCTGAAGAAATTAAAGCATTCTTTCCATTATCAAAAAAAGCATTTAAAAGAGCTATTGGCCATTTATATAAAGAAAGAAAGATTGATTTTGTCGATGGCAAAACAATTTTGGTGAAATAAATGGAAGATAAACATAAGAGTGATGATCCTTTTAAGAAGTATGATGATTTATTTGATCAACAAGATCAAAAGTATTATCCTACTCCTAAGAAAAAACGGAAAGAAAAAGAAACTAATTTTAGTGGATTTAATCGACCTCAAAGTCATAGTGATAAAAGCAAAAAGATTCCATTTTGGATGATCTTCATCATCATTGGGATTGTAACAAATATCGCAGAGTTTAAAATAATGCCTCATATGACATTTGTGGGATGGGCATTTACAATATTAATTATTTATGGCATCGTGAAAGCGATTAGAAAATAAGGAGTTTATGTATGAGTAACAACAAAAAAATGGTAGAAAATATTACCTCAAGAGATACAGATTTTGCCCAATGGTATACGGATCTTTGTTTAAAAGCAGAGCTCATGGATTATAGTGATGTCAAAGGTTTTATCATCTATCGTCCTTATGGATACGCCATTTGGGAAAATATTCAAAAACATTTAGACAACCAACTTAAAGAAACAGATCATCAAAATGTTTATATGCCTTTAGTCATCCCTGAATCTTTATTCCAAAAGGAAAAAGATCACGTCGAAGGTTTCGCACCCGAAACAGCGATGATTACAACCACAGGAGTCGAAGAACTTCAAGAACGATTAATTATTCGTCCAACCTCAGAAACACTCTTTTGTACACACTATCAAAAGATTGTAAATTCTTATCGTGATCTTCCAAAACTCTATAACCAATGGTGTTCTGTGGTTCGATGGGAAAAGACAACGAGACCATTTTTACGTGGTAAAGAATTTTTATGGCAAGAAGGCCACACCGTTCATGCTTCAGAAGCTGAAGCACGTAAAGAAACACTTGATATTTTAGAAATTTACCGTTTATTAGGAAAAGATTTATTAGCTATTCCATTTGTAACAGGTAAAAAGACAGAAAAAGAAAAATTTGCAGGTGCGGTTGATACTTATTCCATTGAAGCTTTGATGCATGATGGACAAGCTTTACAATCGGGGACTACACATTACTTTGGACAAGATTTCGCGAAAGCATTTGATATTAAATTCCAAGATGAAAATAATCAACAACAATTTGCTTATCAAACATCATGGGGTGTCTCCACACGATTAATTGGGGCGGTCATTATGGTTCATGGTGATGACGAAGGTTTAGTTTTACCACCTTATGTCGCACCAATCCAAGTCGTTATTATCCCAATTCAGGGACAAAAAGAAATCGTGAAAGACGCATCCAATAAGCTTTATCGATCTTTAAAACATATGGGGCTAAGAGTGACTCTTGATGATTCTAATAAAACACCAGGATGGAAATTTAGTGAATATGAAATGAAAGGTGTTCCAGTTCGTATTGAAGTTGGACCAAGAGATTTAGAACGAAACGAAGTCACTTTAGTAACAAGACATAATCGAGAAAAGTTAAGTATCTCACTTGACGATGTGACAATAAAACTTCCACAAATCTTAAGAGATATGCATGATACGATGTATCAAAAAGCTTTAGATCATGTAACAAATAACACCTATGAAGCGAAAACATATGATGAATTTAAAGCATACATTAAACAAGGTGGCTATGTTGCATTAAGTATTTCTGGAGAAGATGCAGAATTACAGATTAAAGTGGATACTGGGGCTACTGCACGTGTCATTCCGTTTGATCAAAAAATCATTACTGAAAATTGCCCTGTTACGGGTAAAAAAGCTACACAAACCGTTTGGTTTGCTAGAGCCTATTAAGAAAAAAAGTCAGAATTTATTCTGGCTTTTTATTTTTCTTGATTTTCTTTTCAGGAACTGGATCATATTTGGGTTTAAACAAAGGATTGCATGTTAAAACTCGTTTCGTTGATAGAAAAGTAGCTTTAAAAAAGTTGAAGCGGACATAGCATTCTTTTGCATAAGCCGAACATGTTGGTGTATGTCTGCAACGATGTTGTTTATGACCAGATAAATTTTTTTGATACCATTCAATCATTTTGATGGGTAATTTATTCATGTTTTCACCGTTCATATTATATCATGAAATTTATTATCTATATTTTTACATAATTTTGTTTCATAGTTTCTCATCGTGCATGTAATATGCTATAATATCATTATAGATTATGTAAACGATTACAGGAGGTTAAGGATGAAAGAGTACAACACCAAAGAGATCCGCAACATCGCTATTTTAGGGCACCAAGGTTCAGGCAAAACCAGTATTTCAGAAGCAATGCTTTATGTAAGTAAAGCCATTGAAAAAAAAGGGGAAGTCGAAAAAAAGAACACGGTATCTGACTACCTCATTGAAGAACAAAATAAGCTAACAAGTCTGTCATTAAGCTTACTTCCAGTCGAATGGAATGACCATAAGTTTAATTTTATTGATGTTCCTGGTAGTGATGAGTTTGTTGGAGATTTAAACCAAGCGCTTGAAGTTGTAAAAGGCGCTGTCATTTTAATTGATGCTGTTAAAGGCGTTGAAGTTGGGACTGAACGTGTATGGAGTGAAATTCGTAAACGTCATATTCCTGCGATTTTATACATCAATAAAATGGACAAAGAAAATGTTAAATTTGAAAATGTTTTAGATGATATTCGTGAAAAATTAGGTAAAAAAGCAGTACCGTTCTGCTGGCCAATTGGACATGAAGAAAACTTTGAAGGTTTCGTCAACGTGATTGAAATGAAAGCACGTATCTTTGATGGTCAAGATAGTCATGATGCTGAAATTTGGGATGAAAAGAAGCCAAAAGTTGAAGAATTACACAACATGATTTTAGAAAGTGTTGCTGAATCATCAGAAGAACTTTTAGATCTTTATTTATCAGGTGAAGAAATTCCTGAACAAAAAGTAAAAGAAGCATTAAGAGTTGGTATTATTAATGGTGAATTAACACCAGTAATTGTGGGTAGTGCAACGAAGACGATTGGTGTTCGTACATTACTTAATATGTTATTTGATTATTTACCAGCACCAAATGAATTAAGTCCACTCACTGCAAAAGATGCAAAAACGAATCAACCAGTAACACGTCAAACAAGCGATGATGAACCATTCTCAGCGTATGTTTTTAAAACGACTGTTGATCCTTTCTTAGGTGCAATCAACATTTTAAAAGTGAATTCTGGTACTTTAAAAACTGGTCAAGAAGTTGTTATTTCTAATAAAGGTGAATCAAAGAAATTGACAAACGTCTTTGGCGTTCGTGGTAAGAGCCAAATTTCATGTGATGTTTTCCATGCCGGTGATATGGCTGCAGTAGCTAAAATTGATGGCATCGAAACTGGTGATACATTAACTGATCCAAAATCACAAATTATATTTGAATCGGTTAAAAATCCAACTTCAGTTATTTATATTGCAGTTCATCCAAAAAATAAGAATGACGAAGATAAAATATCAATGGCTTTAAATCGTTTGAACTTAGAAGATCCAACTTTCGAAGTGAAACGTAATAAAGAAACTGCACAATTACTCCTTGGTGGTCAAGGGATGACACATCTTGGTTATGTCTTAGAACGTATGAAGACCATGTTTAAAGTTGACGTTGATATTGAAGATCAAAAGATTGTTTATCGTGAAACCATTAAAAAGACTGTTCAAGCCGAAGGTAAACATAAGAAACAATCCGGTGGTGCTGGTCAATTTGGTCACGTATGGATTAAATTTGAACCATCAGATAAAGATTTCGAATTTGCTGAAGACGTCTTTGGTGGTGCAGTACCTCGTAACTATTTCCCTGCAGTTGAAAAAGGTTTAATTGAAACTTTAGAAAACGGACCTTTAGCTGGATTCCCAGTGATTAACATTAAAGCAACCCTTTATGATGGTTCTTATCACCCTGTAGATTCAAATGAAATTTCATTTAAACTTGCTGCAGCATTAGCTTTCAAAGAAGCAACTAAAACTGCTCAACCTACCATTTTGGAACCGATTGTGAAAGTTCAAGTGACTGTGAAAGACCAATTCGTTGGGGATGTCATGGGCGATATGAACAAACGTCGTGGTCGTGTTTTAGGTATGGAACAATCTGAAGGATTCCAAGTTGTTATTGCTGAAGTTCCTGAAGCCGAAATTGTGAAATACGCGATTGACTTAAAAGCAATGACTCAAGGTAGTGGATCATTTACACGTGAATTCTTAAGATACGAAGAAGTGCCACATCAACTCATCGATAAGATTGTCGAAGTTTATAAAAAGTAAAAAACTTACAAGCCCACTAATATCAATTAGGAGGGCTTGTTATGTTTTGTGAGATTTGTCAAGAAAAAATCGTGATAAAAAGAGATTTATGGCATTTATTTACTCCGAGTATCCATCATATATGTGACCGATGTTTTACAAAATATCCATTATACAGTCGAACAAAAGTTTATCCAATAAATGGGTATATCATGACACACACTGTTCTCTCTATGGTAAAATATAAGTATCAGGGGATATGCTATCAATCTTTTATTGCCCCTTATATCAAACATTATTTAAAAAATTTTGACAATTTAATATTTCTCTACTTTGAATGCATGGATTTAAAAGTTTATGAATTACTGGATTCTCTAGAGTTAGGCGACTTATATGTCGTTTCTCTCTATGAAAATATGGGATAAAAAGGAGAAGAACTATGAAATTCGAAATTGTAGGAAAGAATGGATTTGTCCCAACGGACGCAATCAAAAGCTATGCAGAAAAGAGACTGAACAAAGTTGTTTCATTCTTTGGCCCAGATGTCGTAACTGAGGTGAGAGTCGTTTGCAAAGTCTATAAGGATCACCACAAGATTGAAGTAACCATTCCTGCAAAAGGCACGGTACTCCGTGCTGAAGTATCCGATCAAGATATGTACGCAGCGATTGATAAAGCCAATGATAAGCTTGTCGCTCAAATTAGAAGACATAAAGATAAGCTCAAGAATAATTTAGAAAAAGAAGGCATTAAACAAGCTTACAGCAATGAATTTGATGCAGAATCCTTAGAAAAAGACATCTTAGCGGCACAGTTAGTAAAAAACAAAAAAGTTGATTTAAAACCTATGAACTCAGAAGAAGCGATTGCAGCGATGGAATTATCAGGTCATGACTTCTATGTGTATTTAGATAAAGAAACAGGCAGAACCAATGTGGTTTATCGTCGAGACGATGGTGATTATGCCATTATTGAAACTCAACCTATTTAAGTAATAGATTTTTTCAATCCATATTTATTTTTGCAGAATGTAAACACAAAAGAGGTATTTAACCCCATTCGGGTTTAATACCTTTTTTTATTTTTGATATTTTTCCAATAAAATTGAGAACTCATTCGTTTATAGGGTGTAAAAAGAAAAGAGAGGAAGATTAAAATGAGAAAATTATTTTTAGGATTTGCAGCATTTGGTATAGTAATGGTCTTAGCTGCGTGCAGTGCGACAAGTGAAAAATTTAGTTTAGATAGTGATGAGGATGTATTCTCGGTTGCAGCGATTTCATCGGTGGAGTTATTAAGTAACACCAATATTTCACAACTTAATAATAATACTTCTGGAATTTCTATGAGTTCAGATCTTATAATCAATCCATCGACGACTTACAATGAAATTGATGAAAATGATATGATGCTCACACTGGATGAAGTACAACCTTATATTGAAATATTTGAACAATTATTAGCAGATCAAAATGGCTTAGGTGTTGTTGTTGAAGCTTCTGATTTAGCAGAATATGCAACAAAACAAACATTCACTGCACGTGATATCACTGGTGGAAACATCACGTATGTCATGTATTATAATGAAACACTTGAATCTGAAGATGAAGAAGATGATGAAACATCATATCAGATTGAAGGAATCTTTATTGTGGGTGATCTAACCTATACTTTTGTGGGTGAAAGAGAATCTGAAGGCGATGAATCAGAATTAAAATTCAAAGCTTATATTGATGAATTAAATTATGTTTTAGTTAAATATGAACTTGAATCTGAAGAAATCAAATTTGAATTCGAAAAGGTAGTCGATGGCGTGACAGTCGAAGAAAGTGAAATCAAGATTGAAGACGAAGAAGATGAATTTAAAATTGAATTAAGAATTTTCACGATAACACAAGAAAATTATTATGAGTTCAAACTTGAAGAAGAAGATGGTGAAACCATTCTAAAAATAGAGTATCAAATTACCGTTAATGGCGAAACAACTGAAGGTGAAGCCAAAGTTTATGTTATCATTGATGAACTCACAGGTGAAACATCTTATCAAATGGTTGTCTCAGATGGTGATGATACATATGAAAAAGAATATGATCGTGATCTTGACGACTTAGAAGATGATGAAGAAGACGAAGAAGATGAAGAAGATGAAGACGACACTGAAACTGAAGAGGACGAAGAGTAAAATTTAAGATTATAGCGTCAAATCGATTCAAAAAGCGATTATAAAATGATTTTAACTTAAAAAATGTATAATATGAAGGAGGGGTAACCCTCCATCATATGCTTTATTGAGAGGTTTGACATGGTCCTTAATCATCAACAAGTTGAAAAATTAATGCATCGAGATGAACAGCTTTTTAATGACGTCTATGAACAGACTAAAAAGGGTGTTTACGCGATTGTTTTTTCAATTCTAAAAGATCATGATACCTCAAATGACATCATTCAAGATGTTTATATGAAGATGCTCATCAAAATTGAACAATATAAAGTAGGCACAAATTTCTTTAACTGGCTTGCACAAATTGCCAAGAATCAAGCGATTGATCATTACAGAAGAAGTTCAAAAGTGATTCAAAACGGATCTGAAATGCTTGATCAAATGCCTTCAACAATCGATCAACCTGACCATGAAGATCAATTTAACCATCTCATTGAATTACTCGATGATGATGAAAGAATGGTTGTAATTCCAAGAATTGTCGATGATATGAAGTTTAAAGATATCGCAAAGCTTTTAAAAAAACCGTTAGGTACCGTTCTTTGGATTTATCAAAAAGCAATGGATAAATTAAAAAGAGAAATGGAGGTGTAGCTGATGAAAAAAAATACTATTAAAAAAATCATGAAAACAGATATTGAAAATCATATCCCTGAAAAAATAACAATTAATTGGGATTTGGTTGAAAATGAAAGAAAATTAGAAAGCATTGAACTTCAACAGAAAAAATCAATATTCACTCCCTTGAAACTTGGTTTAAGTACTGTTTTATCGTTTGTTATTATACTTTTCATCTTTGTATTTTTTGGAAATACCATCACACCACCAAATCTTCCATCGGGTCAATATGTTTTTGAAACTGAAAAAAATGTACTCACTAATTCATTTGTATCGACTGCATCGTTAATCAATACCGAAACATCACAGTTAAATCAATCATCGAATCAATTATTATCGATGAGTCAATCGCAAATTCAATTGTTAACGATTAATCAGTCACCATTTGAATCATTAAAACCATATTTAAAAATGGTTGAAAATTTGATTACCCAAGAAAATGGATACACAACCCAAGTGATTGAAAATTTTGATTATCCTTATGAAACAGGTATTGAAGTTACTTCATTTGATATTCTAGGTCAACCTCAGTCCTATCAAATATTTTACGATGTGATTTCATATGAAGAAGATGAAGAAGAGACATCATTTGAAATATCTGGCATCATGATATTTAATGGTGAAACATATCAGATGGAGGGCATCAAAGAAAACGATCAAGAAGAGAGTAAACTAGAAATTATTGCATATATTGATGAAAATAACTATATCGAGTCATCTTATGAAACTGAAACTGATGAATCCAAATATATTGTATCAATTTATGAAAATGGGATGTTGATTTCTGAAATTGAATTTAAAATTGAATTTGATGAAGATCAAGAGATTGAAATCGATTTGACGATTAAAGAAAACTTCACCATATCCTATTATGAACTTGAATATTTTCATGAAGATGGTCAAAATTGGATTGAAGCTAATTATCAGTCTCAATCTCCAGATTCAGAGGATGTTGAATATGAACTTTTAATTCTTGTTTTAGTTGATGAAATCACATTAGAAACTTATTATCAGGTCACCATCAATTCCGATGAGGAATCAGTAATCTTTGATGAAGAACGTCGTGGTAATGATGATGATGAAAATGAAGAAGATGAAGACGAAGAAGATGAAGATGAAGAAGATGAAGA
>JAFGTQ010000041.1 GCA_016934015.1 Acholeplasmataceae bacterium
ACTGGGTAACCCTCATCTTTTTATTTAATGTATTCTAGGAATGATTTTCCATGCTTTGGTTTTTCAGTTCTAAAATTGTCATTAATCGTGGCACCTAAATCTGCAAATGTCTTAAAGACTGGCAATTTCTTACCAAATGGATAACGCTTTGTATAAATCATTAATGGGACATATTCGCGTGTGTGGTCAGTTCCTGGATGAATGGGATCATTTCCGTGATCTGCGGTTAAAATCAAAAGATCATCTTCTTTAAGGTTTTTAATTAAATCTGGAAGTTGACGATCAAAAGTTTCAATCGCTTTACCATAACCAATTGGATCTCTACGATGGCCATAGAGTGCATCAAAATCAACTAAATTTAAGAAGCATAATCCTTTAAAAGGTGTTTTTGCAACTTCGGTAATTTGTTTCATTCCATCATCATTTGATTTTGTTTTACTGAAATCAGTGATGCCATAACCATCAAAAATATCATTAATTTTTCCTAATGCAATTACATCATAACCAGCGTCACTTAAGAAATTTAGTGTCGTTTTTTCATGTGGTTTTAAGGCATAATCATGGCGATTAGGAGTTCTTGTAAAGTCGTCTTTATTTGTACCAATAAATGGTCTTGCGATGATACGACCGACTTTCCATTCTGGTTTCATTGTAATTTCTCTTGCAATCTCACAAATACGATATTGTTCTTCAATTGGAATAATATCTTCATGCATCGCAATTTGCAGCACAGAGTCAGCGGATGTATAAACGATTAAATCTCCAGTCTGCATATGTTGTTCCCCAAGATCCTTAAGGATTTCAGTACCGGAAGCTGAAATATTACCGATAATTTGGCGTCCAGTTCTTCGTGTAAGCTCATCAAGTAGTTCTTTAGGGAATCCTGTATCCGTGAAAGTTTGAAATGGTTTTGTAATAAATAAACCCATGAGTTCCCAATGTCCAGTCATGGTATCTTTACCTAGAGAAGCTTCCTGCATCTTCGTATAGAATGCTTTTGGTTTATCCACAGGGTCAACATTACGAATTGGAGCTATGTTACCATAACCAAAGGATTTTAAATTCGGAATATCTAAATCCATTCTTTCAGCAATATGACCAATCGTATTGGAGCCAACATCCCCATACTTATCTGCATCAGGTGCTTCACCAATACCTAGACTGTCTAATACAATGACGAAAATTCGTTTATACATTTTGTTTGTCCTCCTTTGCACGTGGGTGCGCTTGTTGATAGATTTCTTTGATTCGTTTTTGACTAATGTGTGTATATATTTGTGTCGTCGATATATCTTCGTGACCTAATAATGTTTGTAAGGTCCTTAAATCCATTCCATTTTCTAATAAATGAGTCGCAAATGAATGTCTTAAAGTGTGAGGTGAACATTCAGTTTCAACATGTGCATCATGAGCTAATTTCTTTAAAAGCTTAAAAAAACCTTGACGTGATAACCTTGATCCTTGTTGATTTAAAAATAAATAGCTTGTTTTTTCTTTACCTAATAATTCCGGGCGACTTTTTGTGATATAAGATCTCATCGCTGACATTGCCATATCTGAAATTGGAACAATTCGCTCTTTATTTCCTTTACCGTGGACAATGATATAACCATGAGCTAAATGTATATCTTCCATTTTAATATCTAACAATTCAGTCACTCTAAGACCTGATCCATAGATGAGTTCTAACAAAGCGGAGTTTCTTAAACCCATGGGTTTATTGAAATCTACTTCTTTAAGAATTCTTAAAACTTCTTCAATTGATAAAACTTTCGGAAGACTTTTTTCAACTTTAGGTGCTTGAAATGATTTTGTAATATCCTCATCAACTTCGCGCTCTAAAATTAAAAAGTGATGAAAGCTTTTAATTGCTGTAAGCTTTCGAGCTTGAGTTTTTGCAGTGACTTTAGCTTTTAAAGTCTTCATGTAGTTCTCTAAATGTTTTCTTGTAATTTGATCTGGTTTTTTAATCTCGTGATATTTTTCTAGAAACAAAGCATATTGATTTAAGTCTCTTAAATATGATGTAATTGTATTTTTTGATGACCCTTTTTCATTCGTCAAATAAAACTCAAAGTCTTTAATTAAATATTTCATATGAACACCATAAAGACTTGATTTCCTAAAAATATCCCTTTTTCAGTTAATTTTAAAATACCATCTTGATAAGAAACTAAACCTTGATCAATTTTTTCAATAAGTTTTGGATATCGATTTAGAAGCTTGAAATCATACTTATGTTCAAGTTCTAAAATATCAATTCCCTGAATCTTTCGAAGTCCAAAGATTAATTCATCTTGTAAATTCATTTCTAATGTTTGAAGTGTTTTCTCAAGCTGAGGTTGAATGTTATAATCACTTAATACTCGATGGTTTTGAGTTCTATAGCCATCGATTAGCCCATGAGCACCGACGCCTACACCGATGTATTCACCCATTGACCAATAGATGAGATTGTGTTTGGATTGATATCCTGGTTTACAAAAATTAGAAATTTCATAATGCTCATATCCATCATTTGTTAAACATTGAATAATTTTTTGATACATTTGAGCTTCCAAGTCTTCATCCATGATTTTAAAGTTACCCTTTAAATATTCATGATAAAAGACTGTTTTTTCTTCTAGGATCAATGAATATGCCGAAACATGAGTGGGATTTAATTTGTGGATATATTCTAAATCGAATTCCAAATCAGCGATATTCTGTTTTGGTAGTGCATAAATTAAATCTAAATTGATATTATGTATTCCTATTTCCCTTAAGTGGCTTACGGTTTCATCGACTTGTTGATTCGTGTGTTTTCGATTTAATGCGTTTAATATCTTTTGGTTAAATGTTTGGACACCTAAACTAATTCGGTTAATCCCAAATTTTTTATAGAGCATTCCTTTTTCTTTCGTATAACTTTCAGGATTAACCTCAATCGTATATTCGCTAGGCTTTATAAGACTTAAATGCTTTAATAATTTTTCTGTTTGAATCGTATTTAACATCGATGGTGTTCCACCACCAATGTAAATTGTTTCAATTGAATCAAAATGGCTTTCATATAAATTGATTTCAGAAATCAAGTGATTGAGATATTCATCAATCATGTGCTGATCTTTTGGGACACGTTTTGCAAAATCACAATAAAAACAAATGTGTTCACAAAACGGAATATGAACATATAATCCTTTCATTTGATCAGCTCCTTTGATTTCATTATATCAAAAATGGTTTACATAATAAAAAAATAGTGATGAATTAGTCATCACTATTGGATAAGATAGCCATGAAAGCTTCTTGAGGGACATCGACCTTACCGACTGCTTTCATTTTCTTTTTACCTTCTTTTTGTTTTGAAAGTAGTTTTTTCTTACGACTCACATCACCACCATAGCATTTCGCTAAAACGTCTTTACGCATCGCTTTAATCGTTGATCTTGCGACAATTTTATTACCAAGTGCTGCTTGGACAGGAATCTCAAACATTTGACGCGGGATAAGTTCAACCATTTTTTCACAAATAGCTTTTCCACGATTATAGGCAAAATCACGATGGACAATCAGTGATAAGGCATCGACAACTTCACCATTGAGTAAAATATCCATTTTTTGGAGTCTTGATGTCTTATAACCAGACATTTCATAATCAAAAGATGCATAACCTTTGGTTGATGATTTCAATTTATCAAAGAAATCATAAACGATTTCAGATAAAGGTAAATCATAATGAATATGTACGCGATTTGCATCCACATATTTCATATCACCAAATGTGCCACGTTTTTTTTGACATATGTCCATGATGGCTCCAACATATTCTTTAGGAGACATGATGGATGCTTTAACATAAGGTTCTTCAATATAATCAATTCTTTGAGGATCTGGCAATTTTGAAGGATTATCAATGGTAATCATTGAGCCATCCGTTAAGTGAATGTGATAGATAACAGATGGAGCGGTTGCGATTAATTCAATATTAAACTCTCTAGAAATACGTTCTTGAACAATTTCCATATGAAGCAATCCTAAAAAGCCAGTACGGAAACCAAAACCAAGAGCTTGTGATGTTTCAGGTTCATAGACCAAAGAAGCGTCATTCAACTTTAATTTATCGAGTGCATCCTTTAAATCATTAAATCGATCACTATCAATCGGGTACAACCCACAAAATACCACTGAATTCATTTTACGATAGCCTGGTAAAGCTGTTTTAGCTCTATTATGGGCATAAGTGACCGTATCCCCAACATTGACTGTATTGATATCTTTGATGGATGCTGTTAAATAGCCAACATCACCAGGTCCTAACATGTCTCTTTTAATAATCTTTGGGGTATGAACACCTACTTCAGTGACTTCATACTTTGCCTTTGATGCCATAAATTCAATAACGTCACCTTTTTGAATCGTTCCATTAACCACACGAACCAAAGGAATAACACCTTTATAAGCATCAAACGCTGAATCAAATACTAAAGCTTGAAGTGGTGCATCTGCATCTCCCTTTGGGGCAGGAACATCTTTCACTATCCGTTCAAGAATTTCATGAATACCAATGCCCTCTTTGGCAGATGCTAAAATTGCATCCTGAGCTGGGATACCAATGACATCTTCTATTTCCTTAATGACTTTTTGTGGTTCAGCAGCAGGTAAATCTATTTTATTAATGACTGGAATAATTTCTAAGTTATTATCAATCGCTAAATACACATTCGCTAATGTTTGAGCTTCAATTCCTTGTGCAGCATCCACAACTAAAATCGCACCTTCACATGCAGCAAGTGATCGAGATACTTCATATGTAAAATCGACATGACCTGGAGTATCAATTAAATGCATAATGTATTCAATGCCATCTTTCGCAGTGTATAGAACTTCAACTGCATTTAATTTAATAGTAATCCCGCGTTCACGCTCTAAATCCATCGAATCTAAGAGTTGTTCTTTCATTTCCCGGTCACTTACAGTTTTCGTATGTTGTAAAAGACGGTCAGCCAAGGTTGACTTCCCGTGATCAATGTGTGCTATGATCGAAAAATTTCTTATTTTCTTTTGTCTTTCATTCCATGATGCTTTATTCATATTCACAACCCTTTCGCGTGATTATTGTATCATTTTTTTAGGAATAATGAAAGAATATTTAATTACATTTATTTAGTTTTTTAACTAACTAAACATGTAAAACGCTTTTATTTTAAAACACAAAAAATCGCGTTGCAAAACACTTGCAATTAAAGTATAATATCCATGTAAGATACATTACATTAGGAGAAATTAAATAATGAGAAAAGTATTGATGTTATTTTTCGTTGCCTTCGCAGCATTCACACTTTTTGGATGCAATAGCAGCGAATACAAAGTTGATGGTGAATTCTTAGCTTATGAAGCTCAAGTTCACACAAATGGTACAATGATGGTTACGACGGTG
>JAFGTQ010000042.1 GCA_016934015.1 Acholeplasmataceae bacterium
AGATAATTTGATGAAGACATCTTGAAGCGAAAAAAGCCCAAGCTTATCAATTTTCAATCGATCAGGACCAGCGCCATAAATGTCTTGGTTTTTAATTTTTTGCCATACATTAATCATTCTGTCATAACTATAATCCGCCATGACCATCAGTGTATTAATCGCCCCAATTGATGTTCCTGAGACATGGGTGATTTGTTTTAATAATCCAATTTCATGTAGAGCTTTAACAATACCGATTTGATAACTACCTCGTGCACCACCGCCACCGAGTGCTAATCCGATGCGATTTTCCATGAGATCACCTGTTTTTAAGTATTTTTTTGAGTCTCATTTGTGTATCTTTTTCTTTTAAAGACTCACGTTTATCGAATTCCTTTTTACCTTTAGCTAATCCAATTTCTACTTTAGCTAACCCATCTTTTAAATAAATTTTTAAAGGGATAATTGTATATCCTTGTTCTCTAGTTTTAGAAAACCATTTAAAAATTTCCTTCTTATGAACTAATAATTTACGTGCTCTTGTTTCTTCATGATTAAACCGATTTGAAAACTCGTAAATCGCAATATGCATATTATTGACAAACATCTCACCATTTCTAAATGTAACAAATGCATCATTTAAATTCACTTTACCTAAGCGAATGGATTTAATTTCACTTCCTAAAAGTTGAATCCCTGCTTCTAAACTTTCTTCGATAAAATAATCATGACGAGCTTTTTTATTTTGACTAATTAACTTCATCTTCTCTTACGCCCTTTAAAATCTTTTTTAGGTTTGTTATAGGAAGTGGATTCTTTTTTATCAACAATCATAAAATCCATTTTTTTAGCTTGCATATCAACGTCTAAAAGTTTGACTTTGATGGCATCACCTAAACGATACTTTTTTCCGCGATTTCCAATAAAAGTCAATAAATTTTCATCATAAGCATAATAATCATCCATTACACGAAGTGGAACAAAACCTTCAATGCCATTAGCTAATTTCACAAACATACCAGACGGCATCATTTGTGTAATGACAGCTTTAAACATTTGATTAATTTTGTCTTCCATAAATTCACAGCTTTTTAATTTTGCAACATCTCTTTCCATTTGAATTGCTTTACGCTCTTGATCTGATGTGTGATCAGCAACTTCAGTCATGATGGATTCAAAATGATGCATATCTTTTTTTAGTGATTTTGATTCACCTAAAACTAATCGGTGAATAAGTCGATGAATCATTAAATCTGGATATCTTCGAATTGGCGATGTGAAATGGGTATAATATCTCGCACCTAAACCATAATGTGGAGAAAGATTTTCAGAGTATTTTGCTTTTTGCATCGCTCGGAGTATTGCCATATGAACAATATATCCGTATGGAGAATCGACCGTACTTTCTGTAAGTTTTTGTAAGGGCTTAGGATTTCCAAGTTGTTTCATATTGACAGGAAAACCAAGTTTTTTTACAGTTTCTAACGCAAACTTGAGTTTTTGTGCATCTGGTTTTTCATGAATACGATAGAGTGACGGTAAATCCGCATGATACATATGGAAAGCAACCGACTCGTTCGCAATTAACATAAATGATTCGATAAGTTCTTCTGCTAAATCAGTTTTACGTTCATAAACATCAAGTACTTTACCTTTTTGATCGACAATAAATCCAAGTTCACTACTTGAAAATTCGATTTCACCACGTGCCTTACGAATCACTTTTAATTTTTCGGAAAGTTCATTCATCATGGTTAGCATCGTTTCAATTTTCGAATCTTTTAATGACTTGTGGTGAATCAAAAACTCATTCACTTCATCATAATTCATTCGACGATAACTTTGAATAAATGATTTTTTAATATCAGAACTCTTGATGTTTCCTTCATGATCTAAAACCATCAAACATGAGAGTGTTAATTTCATCTCATCAGGATTTAATGAACATAAATCATTCGATAACTTGTGGGGAAGCATTGGAATGACGCGATCAGCTAAATATGAAGAGGTCGCTCTGCGATATGCTTCTTGATCGATTAATGTGTTCTCTGTAACATAGTAACTTACATCGGCAATATGGACGCCTAAATGATAAAATCCATCGATATATTCTAAGCTGATAGCATCATCTAAGTCCTTCGCATCTTTCCCATCAATTGTGATGATTAATTGATCAGTTAAATCAAGTCGCGTTTGTTTTTCATAATCATAATCAATCTTAATATCATTTAACGATTCAATGATTTCATCGCTAAATTTTTGTGGCCAATCATACGCACTAACAATCTTTAAAGTTTCAATATCTGGATCATTAATGTGTCCAATAATTTTTTTAATATGTGCAACAATTTTATCTGAAGTCACTTGATCAACTTCAAGCATCACAACATGTCCATAAACTAGAGATTCTTGATGGTCGACTTCAAGTTTTCGATCTAAATAAATTTCTGATTCAAAATAAGTCCCTCGATGAGAGGTTTTAACTGTAGCAACCAACACTTTTAATGCTCTCTCAACGACTAAAACAATTTTCGGTGAAGTACCTTCTTTTACGATCACGATGTCATCATGCATCGCATCCATTAAACCACTTTGATCAATGTATAAATCTTCTAATTCTTGTCTTAAAAATCCGAAAGTTTTTTTATGATCAAGTCTTCCAATTAAATAATCCGGTTTTAACACATAAAATGGATCCTGAAAGGATACCAAGGGATAGTTTTTTAAATCAACATCACCTACGAGTGATTTATCGATTTTTCGTGTTTGTTTTTGATAGAATTCTAAGTACAGATTTTGCATGTTGCCACCTCGTTTGTATTATACCATAATCCATTATTTTCATTGCCCTATGAACGATGTTGAAATGAGCGAATAAATGCGTATGATTAAAACATTTTAATAATTAAATTTGAAATATATATTTTATGAATTTTGTCGTATAATGATTATTGGCATTATACCAAGAGGTGCTTATGAAGTTCGTTATCAAAAACATTATGAAAGATAAAGTATTCGTCATTGCGGGTATCGTGATGATCATCACCATGTTCATCGTTCCACCATCAGAAATCTATCTCACATACATGAACTATAAAGTTTTAATCATCATGTTTACCATTATGATTGCAGTTACCGGGTTATATGAGACTCACCTTTTTGACTATATTGCTACCCGTTTAGTTATCCAGTTTAAAACGATTAAGTGGATTTCTCTAGTCTTAGTACTATCTACATTTTTTCTTGCAATGTTTTTAACAAATGATGCAGTGTTACTCACATTAATTCCTTTCACTTTATTTATTATGAAACATACGAAACAAGAAAAATTTGCTTTAATGACCATCATTTTACAAACAATAGCGGCGAACCTTGGTAGTGCACTTACACCGATGGGTGATCCTCAAAATATTTACTTATTCGCTTTTTACGAAATTCCATTTAAAACATTCCTTTCGATTACTGCACCCATTACCTTAATGGGATTTATCTTGATTACATCAACTGCACTCATTAAAATACCTAATGAACTAGTTACTCTTAACCTCCAAGCCCCTGAAGTTAATTGGAAAAGAGTTGGTTTATATAGTTTATTCTTACTCAATGCTTTATTTGTCGTCTTAAGAATTGTCCCAGAATGGTACACGATTTATGTGACTTTAATCTTAGGTTTAGTGTATGGTAGACATTTATTTAAACGCATCGATTATGGCTTACTCCTAACGTTCGTTGCCTTCTTTATCATTACAGGAAACCTCGGTCAAATGAAATCGGTATTTGATTTATTTAACCGCTTTCTAGATACTCCACACACCGTTTACTTTACAGCTTTAGGAACCTCACAAATTATCTCGAATGTCCCTGCAGCTGTGTTACTTTCTACTTTCACAAAACCAATCTACTATCCTGCTCTACTCATGGGTGTAAACGTCGGTGCTTTAGGATCAATCATAGGTTCACTTGCGAGTTTAATCACTTTCAAATATGTGATTCGAGAATTCCCAGAATCCATTAAAAAATATATGATCGACTACACATTCTTATCTTTAGTTTTCATTGTTATTATGAGTAGTGTTATCTATTTCATCTTATAAAAAAACCTTCCAAATCGGAAGGTTTATTTTTTATTTCTTTAAATTATAGAATGACTTTAAACCAAGATATTGTGCTGTATCACCAAGCATATCTTCTATTCTTAATAATTGATTATATTTTGCAATACGATCAGTTCTTGAAGCACTACCTGTCTTAATTTGTCCTGCATTGGTAGCAACCGCGATATCTGCAATGGTTGTATCTTCTGTTTCACCTGAACGGTGAGACACAACGGCTGTGTAACCTGCACGTTTTGCCATTTCAATGGCATCAAATGTTTCAGTGAGTGTACCAATTTGATTCACTTTGATTAAGATTGAATTTGCAATGCCTTTTTCAATACCTTTTGCAAGTTTTTCAGTGTTTGTAACGAATAAATCATCACCCACTAATTGTACTTTAGAACCTAATTGTTCACTTAGATATTGCCAGCCTTCCCAATCGTTTTCATCTAATCCATCTTCAATGGAAATGATAGGGTATTTTTCTAATAAACCCGCATAAAAATGCGTGAGTTCTTTACTTGTGAATTCTTTACCGCCTTCACCAGCAAGGACATAAGTCTTCGTTTCTTTATTATAGAATTCTGAAGATGCAATATCCATACCTAAGAAAACATCTTTACCTGGAACATATCCAGCTTTTTTAATCGCTTCGATAATTACTTGAAGTGCTTCTTCGTTAGATCCTAAGTTAGGAGCGAACCCACCTTCATCACCAACGCTTGTATTATAACCTTTACTCTTTAAAACGCTCTTTAAGTTGTGGAAAACTTCAACACCGATACGGATGGCTTCTCTAAATGATTTCGCACCAACTGGTAAAATCATAAACTCTTGGAAATCAACGTTATTATCTGCGTGCGATCCACCATTAATGATGTTCATCATTGGCACTGGAAGTTGTTTCGTATTAAATCCACCTAAGTATTGGAAAAGTTCAACACCAAGATAATCAGCAGCTGCTCTTGCAACAGCCATTGAAACACCTAAAATTGCATTAGCACCAAGTTTTGATTTGTTTTTAGTACCGTCAAGTTGAATCATCGTTTCATCAATTGCAACTTGATCTGTGACATGAAAACCAATTAATTCTGGAGCAATCACTTCATTAACGTTTTGAATGGCATTCAAAACACCTTTACCTAAATAACGTTTTTTATCACCATCTCTAAGTTCTACTGCTTCATGTTCACCTGTAGATGCACCTGATGGAACGATTGCTCTTCCAAATGCACCTGATTCTGTTTGGACTTCAACTTCAATCGTAGGATTCCCACGAGAGTCTAGCACTTCACGTGCGTAAATATCTGTAATATATGGCATAATTTCACTCCTTTTTTTAGATTTTGCCTGTTTAATAACCATTCTTATTATACATGATTCATCTTTCTTTAGAAAGAATATCGATGATAAAAACGTTTACTTAACAAATAATTTATAGTTCTAAATATTTTAACTTCGGTTTGATTAAAAGAAATACAATACCAACCAAAGCACCCTTCATAAGATTGAATGGTGTATAACTCGCAAATGACATCCAAAAGAAATTACTAAATGTCAAAGGAATACCAGCAAAAGATGATCCGCTATTAATAAATGAGAACACGGTAAAATGTATTGGAACTGCACCTTCTGAACCCACAAATGCAAAATAACTTAAGTAAAAAGGTGTGCCAATCAAATAGTTAAATGTTAATGTAATGAGCGATAAAAAGAAAGCTAGACTCACACTAATAACAACCGTTTCTTTCACTGTGATTTTATTATGATTTACAGGAACTTCCATGAGTAACGGTCTTTCTTTAATCTTTAATAATTTGAGTGCAACTTGATAACCAATGACAATTGAAATTGATGCTACTGCAGCAATCAATTCACCCATAACATCGCCTGGATCAAATCCTCTAAATAAACGTCTCGCAATGGTTCGAATAATAATTACATAAAATGTTTCTTTGGTCCCAAGAACAAAGAGTGCAACTAAGATCGCAACATCACTAAAATCTAACTTAACAAACCCTCCAAAAATCCCGGTAAATGCAAATGGATTTGGAATTTCAATCAGCGCAATCACAATAGAGACTGCTGCAAGTGATACAATGTAAAGCATTTTTTTTAATCGTAAGTAATTTGACATGTGAATTCCTCCCTTAGAAATATAAAAATCGCCAAATTACTTCGGCGACAAAAAGGAAACGTCAAATATTGACATTACTTCTTCCATCCAGACTTTACTGTCGGTCCTTGAATTACACAAGATCTGCCCTAAGGCTCGCGGACTATACCGCCGGTCGCGAATTTCACGCTGCCCCGAAGTATTTAATTACGGCTATATTTTATCATAATTTATGTAAATTTCAATATTCATCACCTGAAAACGTTTTATTTCCAACCAATACAGGTATTTATCTCATTTTTTAGTATAATAAAGGTGATAAAGAAATGAGGAATAAAAAGATGAACAAACCTTTTGCAGGACTTATTATTATGGATGGCTATGGACTTGGAGAACCTTCTGACAGTAATTCCGTCTATTTAGCACACAAACCATATTTAGATTATTTATTTGAAAATTACCCCAATAACACACTTATTGCCAGTGGAGAGCATGTAGGACTTCCTGATGGACAAATGGGAAATAGTGAAGTTGGCCATTTAAATTTAGGAGCTGGAAGAATCGTCTATCAATCGTTGACACGTATTAACGTCGCAATTAAAGATGGATCATTCTATGAAAACAAAGCTTTTTTAGATGCGATTGATCATGCAAAGAAACATAAAAGCAATCTCCATATCTTTGGACTAGTTTCTGATGGTGGAGTGCATAGTTATCCTACACACATTAAAGCATTACATGATTTAGCGATTGCTAAAGGGATTACCCCATATCTTCATGCTTTCATGGATGGAAGAGATACCCCACAAATGGGAGGTATCGGTTATTTAAAAGATTTAATCGATCACGGTATGAAAGTTTCTACTGTCAGCGGACGTTATTATGCGATGGACCGAGATAATAACTGGGATCGTCTACAACGTGCTTTCGATAACATGGTTTTAGGCAATGGTGAGTGTTTTGATGATGCGCTTGAAGGATTAAAAGTATCATATGAACAAGGCGTTACTGATGAATTTGTAATTCCATTTGTTGTTGATAAAAAAGGATTAATTAAAGATCATGATGCGATTATCTTCGCAAATTTCAGACCTGATCGTGCAATAAGAATTGCCACTGCATTTTCAAATCCAGAAAAAACAAATGCTTATGTCACACCTGGTAAACCAGTTTTCAATGCAGAAAACGTTCCACATGATATCTTCTTTGTTTCGATGATGCATTACAATGAAACCGTTAAAGGGCCTTTAGCGTTCGATTTACAAACACTTGATAATTTATATGGTGATGTCATCAGCCAGCATGGATTAAAACAATTAAGAATTGCTGAAACTGAAAAATATGCCCACGTCACTTTCTTCTTCGATGGTGGCTCTGATAAAGAACTTAAAGGAAGCACACGCATTTTAGTGGAATCTCCAAAAGTACCGACCTATGATTTAAAACCCGAAATGAGTGCATTTGAAGTTCGAGATAAAGC
>JAFGTQ010000043.1 GCA_016934015.1 Acholeplasmataceae bacterium
AAGAAAACAAGGTTTAACTCCAAATCCAACAGATGAAGAAAAATTAGTACTTGAAAAAGTTACGGGTTATGCATACGATAATTTATGGAACAAAGAAAATGGAAAAGTATGATATAGAAAAAAAGTTTATCCATCGTCTTTTTGATTTTGATCTTGGTAAAACTTACATCGAAGTCGGACATGGAATTGCTTCATATAAAATGAAGCGTGGAACATTTAAAACAAAAGATTACATCAAACAAAAAACCAAGCTTTTTTATGCTGGTTTTTTTGATGATAGGTATCATTTTACTGATGGCTTTGTAAACCTATATCTTATAATCACTTATCATGAAACCATTGAAATCAATTTTGAGATTGATCAAGATTACAATCGAATGACTTTATATCTTAAATCATCACAAGATGAAAAGTTTTATGGTTGTGGCGAACAGTATGCAAGTTTAAATCTAAAGGGTAAGAAAGTAAACATATGGGTAAGTGAACATCATTCACTTAAAAAATTGCTTTTAAAATTTATACGCGAAACAATATTTGGTAGAAATCCCAATTACGTTGGCCATTTTAAACATCATCAAACTTATTATGCTCAACCAACTTTCATGTCAAGTCAAAAGTATTTTGTGCATTTTAATACGACATCTTTTGCTACATTTGAATTTAAAAATGATCTTACTATTCTAAGTTTTAGAGAAATCCCTCAAAAAATGATGATCGGACAAAAAGATAATTTTAAAGATCTATCATGCTTATTATCAAATGTTTTAGGTAAACAACCTGCTTTACCATCTTGGACCGATAAAGGTGCTATTTTAGCTATACAGGGTGGAACCGACATAATTAAAGAAAAAGTCTTAGCTGCAATCAAAAACGGTGTTGAAATTGCAGCAGTTTGGTCTCAAGATTGGTCAGGACATATTGTGACTTCTTTTGGTTATCAAGTTAATTGGAACTGGACCGTTGATGACGTGACGTACTATGATCTTGAAGAACTTGTCATTTGGTTGAAAAAAAGAAACATCCGTTTTATGGGATATATCAATACTTTTTTAAAAGAAAACTCACCTTTGTATTTGGAAGGAAAAACTAAAGGTTATCTCGTGCTAAATCAACAGAATTCACCATATCATATAAAATCAACAACTTTTAATGCTGGTATTGTTGATTTAACACATCCAAATGCTTTTCACTGGTATAAAGAAATCATTAAAAACCATATGATTGGATGTGGAATGTCTGGATGGATGGCTGATTTTGGTGAATATTTACCAACTGATGCGGTTATTCATCAAGGAAATGCTGAAGCAATGCATAATATGTGGCCAACTCTTTGGGCAAAATGCAATCATGATGCGATTATGGAATCCAATCAAAATGATGAATTATTCTTCTTTTCAAGAGCTGCATATACGGATACATTAAGATATACGAATTCGATGTGGTCTGGTGATCAACATGTCGATTTCTCACAAGCTTATGGTTTACCATCAGTCATAACATCAACGTTAAGTATGGCGATGAGCGGTGTTGGAATTAATCATAGCGATATTGGCGGATACACAACAATTCTCCATATGAAAAGAGATAAAGATCTCATGATGCGTTGGACAGAAATGAATGTATTTTCGCCGCTTTTTAGGACGCATGAGGGAAATAAACCTAACGTAAATGTACAGTATGATCATCAAGATGTTTTCAACCACTTTACTCATATGACAAAAGTATATAAAATATTATCACCATATCTTAATGACATGAAAAAAATATATGCTGATCAAGGAATACCTGTTATAAGACCTATATTTTATGAGTTTGATGATGTTAATTTTTATGAGATTGATGATGCATATATGTATGGTTCTGACTTGTATGTTGCACCAATTACTAAACCAAATACACAAACAAGAGATGTGTTACTTCCTAAAGGAGAATGGGTTCATCTATTCACTAAAGAGCATTATCATGAAGGTTTACACACCATTCTAGTTCCTTATGGCAAACCTGCTGTTTTCTATCGAGAACATAGTATATATCATGAAATTTTTGATCAAATTTCTTAATCATTCATCATTGATTTAATCTAAATCTTTTTTAATTACAAAAACTAATATAATAATGTTTTTTTATAATTTTTATGATATATTAATTATTGAAATCTATAAAAAGGAAGTGTCAAAATGAAAAAATGTATCATCTATTATTCTAAAACTGGAAACACACTAAGCGTAGCACAAAAATTTAAAGACTTTGATTTACTCGAAATCAAAGCTAGCTCCGATGATCCAAATATTCAGAATCCTATACTCACTAAAATTCCAGATATCACAAGTTATGATTACATCATTTTTGCAACACCAGTCCATGGTTTTCAAATTTCTAAAATTATGAAAACCTATTTAGAATCAATTTCCTCTTATAAAGGTAAAACTATTGATTTGTTTATTACACACTTTTTCCCATTCGCTTGGATGGGTGGTAACTCATCACTTAACCAAATGAAAAAAATTATCGAATCTAAAGATGGTAACATTCGTTATATGACTTCTATTAATTGGAAAAATCGAAAGAGAAATCAAGTTATCGGAAAGATGATTGAATCTTATCATGCATAAACGAACAAAAATACTATTAATAGTTCTCATCGTTATAGGAATAATAAGTCTTTTAGGTACATATTTTATTCGTCAAATCAATCAAGAAATGAATGAATTAACCGTTTCAGAAATTCCTACAATCAATCTATCAAATATCGAAGACGGAACTTATATGGGTACTTATCAAAGTATGCTTATTACGGTCAAGTTGGAAGTAGTTATACAAAATCATGTCATCACAAACATCACGATTATGGAACATCAAAATGGACAAGGTGATTCTGCAGAAGTTATCATAGATGATGTGATCAACATGCAATCAATTGAAGTTGACTTTATTAGTGGTGCAAGTTACAGTTCTAAAGCCATTTTGCTTGCAATCGGAGATGCCTTATCCTAATTAATTTCATAAAAAAAGCCATTTTGCAAAATGGCTTTTTCATTTATATGATCTTATACACCTTGTTGAATCATTGCTTGATAAACTTTGACGAAACCGGCAATATTTGCACCAGTAACTAAATCATCTGGTTTACCTGTATATTCTAATGATGCTTCATGACAACGTCTAAAGATACGTTTCATGATTAAATGTAGTTTTTCATCAACTTCTTCAAATGACCAATTTTGGAATGTTGCATTTTGGGTCATTTCTAAACCAGAGACTGCAACACCACCAGCATTTGATGCTTTACCAGGAGCAAATAAGACATTGTGATCTCTAAAATACTTCGTTGCTTCGATTGTTGTAGGCATGTTCGCACCTTCAGCAACTAACCAGCAACCATTTTTTACTAATTCTTCTGCTGAATCTAAATAAATTTCATTTTGAGTCGCACATGGCATCGCAATGTCACATGGAACTTTCCAAATATCTTTTGTATTCTTACTATAAATTGCATTTGGATGATAAGATTGATATTTATCCATAACCACTAAATTTGTCTTTGATAAATTTTTAATTAAGTCAATATCAATGCCGTTTTCATCATGGATGACACCTGAAATATCGCTCATCGCAATCACTTTACCACCAAGTTGAATAACTTTTTCTGCCGCCATGGATCCAACTTTACCAGCACCACTGATGATTACTCTCTTACCTTTAAAATCATCATTTTTGAATGCCTTTAGCATTTCTTCAACGAAATAGCATAAGCCATAACCTGTTGCTTCTGCTCTTCCTAATGAACCACCTGATTCGATGCCTTTAGAAGTAAAAGTACCACTAAATTCATTTTCAATACGTTTATACATACCATACATATAACCAATTTCTCGGGCACCAACACCTAAATCACCAGCTGGAACATCCATTCTAGGTCCAATGTGACGATATAACTCAAGGATATAGTTTTGACAGAATCTCATGATTTCATTATCACTCTTGCCACGTGGGTCAAAATCTGATCCACCTTTTGCACCACCCATTGGTAAGCAGGTCAAAGAATTCTTTAATGTTTGTTCAAAAGCTAAGAATTTCATAATTGATTCATTAACTGAACTATGGAAACGAATACCACCTTTATATGGTCCAATTGCAGAATTGAATTGAACTCTCATCGCACGATTTACTTGTACTTTACCTGAATCATCGACCCATGAAACTCTAAACTTAATAATTCTTTCGGGTTCAACAATTCTTTCAACAATCGCTTGTTGCTGAATTCTTGGATCTTTATCAACAAGTAAATCAATCGAAGATAAAACCTCTTCAACGGCTTGAAGAAATTCTGGTTGGTCTTGATACCGTTTTGTTAAATCCGCATAAACACCCATTAAATACGTACTTTTAAACAATTTGCAATACCTCTCTTTTCTTATGTTAAATTGCGACAAGTCGCATGCTTTCACGTGTTAAAAGTGATGGCTCCTTAATATATACCATCTCAAGTTTTCATATAATCGACTAACCAAGTTTCTCACTAATTCTATTATACTATGAAAGCGCTTTATTTCAAGTCCATTTCGAGATAAATTCAGATTCTTACTCTTCGTGTCTACTGTTCTATATTAACAGCAATACTTTCAACACTCAAACAAAAAGAAAACACACCCAAGAGGAATAAGGTGTGTTTTCAAGATAGGGGATTCGATTTATCGTTTAATGATATATTTTCTGACGTCAAGTGCAACTGCAACAACAATAATGGTACCTTTAATGATGTATTGATAGAAGACATCCATGCCCAAAAAGTTCATACCATAAGTAATGATGGTAAACATTAAAACACCGGTGATTGCACCACTAATCTTTCCGATACCACCTGAAAATGATATCCCACCAACAACTGCTGCAGCAATCGCATCAAGTTCATAGTTAACACCCGTTCCATTACTTGCACTTCCGATACGTGCCGCTTCTAAGAACCCGCCCATACCATAAAGTAAACCCGCAAGAACGTAAACCATGATGGTTGTCTTCACAATGCTGACACCCGATATTTTAGCAGCTTCTGGATTCCCACCAACTGCATACATATTTTTACCAAAGGTTGTTTTATTCCACATGATCCAGATAAAAATGGTTACAATCGTTGCATAAATAATTAGTTTGGGCATTTCAAATCCAAAGATATTAATTCTACCAACGACAAATTCTGTGTATCGTGGATCAAAACTTCCGATAGGTTGTGCACCTTGAGCACCGCTTGCAAAATACATGGAAAGTATCCCGTAAAGTGCAACACTTGTACCAAGGGTAGCGAGGAATGGATGGATCTTAAACACAGAAACCACAAATCCATTAAGTGCACTAAAAAATGCACTCACAACCATCGCAATCAATAAAGGAACAATTAAGGGTAGTTCCCCAAGTTCTGGGTAAAACTTAAATGGATAATCTTTGAGTTGTAAGAGTGATGCTGAAATGATTGCTGCAAATCCAACACTTCTTCCAAGTGACAAATCTGTTCCTTGTAAAATGATAATTCCACCAACACCAAATGCCAAAATAAGACGAACGGATGATTGAGTCAAAATGTTTGTAAACACGACAACACTTAAGAAACTAGGTTCACTGATAATCACATAGAGGATAAAACCTAAGATTACGAAATAAATCGCATTGTTTACTAAGAAAGTTCCCGTATTTTTATCGGTCCAATGAAGATATTTATCCACACGTTGCTGATGTTTTAGTCTTATTTTATGTGTAATCTTTTGATTCCATTTCAGTTTAACTTCTTCCTCTGCTTGCATCATCGATTCATCTTTTTTAGATGAAAAGAGGTCTAAAAACTTACCATATCCTTTAAAAAGTTGTGTAATTCCTTTTGTTATATAGCCAAATACATATTTTAAACCCAAGAATAGCATACCAAAAGTATAATAATACACTAAGAGAAATATTTTCTTGATTGGGTTTTGTTGAGCTAAAGCTTTTTCTCTCACATTGACCTCCTATAAATACCGAGCAGACAATCTAAATATGTCTTCTTGGGTTGTTTCATTTGAATTGACAATGCCTGCCAATCGTCCATTACTCATCACTGCAATTCGGTGTGAAACACCAAGTAATTCAGGCATCTCAGATGATACCATAATGATGGATTTTCCATCATTTATGAGTTTGATCATCAATTGGTAAATCTCAAATTTAGCACCTACATCAATACCTCTCGTAGGTTCATCCATAAGCAGTATATTGGGATTTGTTAACAACCATCGACCAATAACAACTTTTTGTTGATTTCCACCACTTAATGCACGAATAAGTTCCAATTGATTTGGTGTCTTGACGCGCATGTTTTTAATCTGAGTATCCGTATCAACAATCATGCGTGCTTCAGAAAGAAGACCAAGTTTATTTTTATAGTTTGAGATATTTGAAATAGTTGTATTAAACCGAATTGTATTTGTCGCATAGATACCTGTTACACGTCTTTCTTCGGTGATTAATGCCATCCCATGCTTAATTGCATCCCCAGGATGATTGATCGTTATCGGTTTACCTTCAAGCAAGATTTCACCCGATGCTTTCGTTCGTGCACCAAAAATTGCTTCAACCAGTTCTGTTCGTCTCGCTCCAACAAGACCTCCAATACCCAAAATCTCACCTTTGCGGAGTGTCAAACTGACATCATGTACTTTAGGTGTGTATTCAGTTGATAAGTTTTTAACTTCTAAGTAAACATCACCATGACATGGTGGTATTTCAGGAAATCGTTGATTGAGTGTTCTGCCGACCATCATCTTAATAATCTTATCCATATCAAGATCTTTCGTGAAGCTTGTTCCAACAAGTCCACCATCTCTTAAGACGGTAACTTCATCACTGATGGTAAAAATCTCTTCCATTTTATGCGAGATATAAATAATACCTACACCCTGTTTTTTTAAGGTTCTAAGTATTTCAAAAAGCTTATCAACTTCATTTTCAGTTAGAGATGATGTTGGTTCATCAAGGACAATTACTTTTGCGTTATAAGATACTGCTTTCGCAATCTCAACCATTTGTCTTTGTGAAACACTTAAGTCAGACATTTTTTTTCTGGGATCAACATCAATGTTTAATGAATGAAATAGTTTGATTGTATTCTCTTGCATCTTTCTCTCATCAATAAGTCCACGTTTTTTAGGATATCTTCCTAACCAAATGTTATCAGATACATTACGTTGTAGCACTTGATTTAATTCCTGATGAACCATTGATATCCCGTTTTCTAATGCATGTTTGGGGTCTTGAAAGTTAAATTGTTCACCGTTTAAGAAAAACTCACCATCATCTTGAATATAAATCCCAAACAAACACTTCATCAAGGTGGATTTACCGGCACCATTTTCACCCATTAGCGCATGAATAGAGCCTTTACGAATATTTAAACTTACTTTATTCAATACGGTAATGCCTGAAAATGCTTTGGTTACATTTTTGATCGATAATAGATATTGTTCATCCATAACTCATACCCCATTTCAATAAAAAATAAGCAAGATGATGGAAGTACGAAAACGTACTTCCATCTGCTTATGATTGTCAATTATAAACTAGCTTAGCTTAAGAAGTCTTGATAATTTGCTTTAGTTACTGCAACGTAAGCTACGCGAACTGCTTTTGTACCATCTGATTTAACAACCCAATCAGTACCTTCAGTCACATCTTTACCTTGAGCAGCGTTAATTGCTAAATCAAGTGTAGCGCGTGCTTGGTTAACACCATCATTAAGAACAGTACCATTCATTTCATCATCACCAATCATGGTTAATGCTTCAGTTAATGCATCAACACCATAAAGTGGTAAGAAAATGTTTGCTTCTTCCATAGCTGCATATGCACCAAATGCCATACCATCATTGTTAGAGATAACTAATTCAATGTTGTCACCAAATGTTGTATTTGATAACCAAGATTGCATAGTTGCTTGTGCTTCACCAGTATTCCAAGTTGTAGAAGCTTGAATTGCTAATTGTTCAACTTCGATACCTGCATCAGCAAATGCTTTAACTGATTCTGTTGTACGAGCTTCAGCATCAGGATGGCCTGGTTCGCCTTTTAATAAAACGTATTGAACTTTATTATCGCCATTCTTATCCCAAGTTGCTTTGTTTAGATTCCAGTCAGCAACCATCATTTCACCTTGAATTACGCCAGCTTCTGCTGAGTCAGTACCAACGTACCAAACTTTGTCATAAGTTGCCATAACGCCAGCTTCAGTTGCTTCTTTATTGAAAAGAATAAGTGGAATATCAGCTGCTTTAGCTTTGTTAATAATCGTTGAAGCTGCTGCTGGGTCAACTAGGTTAATCGCAAGCGCATCAACACCTTTAGAAATAAACACGTCTACTTGGTCGTTTAATTTAGCTTGGTCGTTTTCTGAGTCAACGATATCAAGTGTAATGCCTTTTTCCTCTGCATAACGTTCTAACTCTGGACGTACAACACCATTCATGAAGTTGTCACCATATGTATAAATGTTAGCACCAATCACTATTTTGCCATCATCTTGTTTACATGCAGCAAAACCGAGTCCAATTAAAATAACTGCAACAAATAATAAAACTTTTTTCATTTTTTTCTCCCTTTCGTTTTTATAAAGCGCTTTCATTTTATCATGTGAAAGAGACTAAAAAAATGTAAAATCTTATCATAACCTTTATAAAATCTTATGATTTGGTGATTTTATGAGACTAAACTATACTTTTTGTAGTCCACCCAAACATAATGTTCATCAACAATATCAATATCCACTGTTTCTGGATCTATACCCTCTAAAATAACCCTTGCTAAAGCGATGGTTGCATACGCCTGATTCGACGCATCATTTAATACGGTTGCGTATAGATGCCCCGTTTGAATCCACTCAACAGCTTCATCGATACCATCAATACCAATCACTGGATACCATGGTTCATTTTCCTTATCGATATAACCATCACTATTTGTATCAACAAACATCGATAATTCAATCATCGCACGGATCACACCGATTGCCATCGCATCGTTATTCGATATAATAAGTTCGAACTGATTCTCATACTGTGGAAGAAGTTCTAGTGCATCTTTGTACGCGATATCTTGATTCCAATTGGATACGTTGGTTTTTAAAATTTCAACTTGAAAATTGTCATCAGTCAATGTGGATATAATAAATTCCGTTCGTAGTTCAGCATCCTGATGACCTTGTTCACCTTTAAAGATGAGTGTTTGAATAATACCATCATCATTTAAATCATATTTATTTAAGTTAGTTGGTTGGTTTCCAAATAGATCGGAAACGATTTCTGCTTGCAAAATACCCGATTGTTCAGCTTTCGCACCCACATAAAATGCGTGGTCATATAAATCTAAATCGACTTCCAATGGTTCTCGGTTAATAAAAATAATCGGTATATCCATGCTTTTCGCTTTATTTATAATTGGATACGCACCTAACCGATCCACTGGATTTATAATCAGTAATCTTGGATTGAGTTCTAAAACACGTTCAATCTCTTCATTTTGAATGATTTGGGAGTTTTTCGCATCATGTGTTTGCATGGGATAATAATTTTCACCAATGCGGGTGATATGATCAGATAATGCAGTAATAAAGGGATCATTCATGTCATAAATAAAGACATAGACCTTGGATTGGTTAGTTTGACATGAAGTAAGAAAGATGAGCATGATTAGACTTAAGATCAGTTTAGTTATTCTTTTCATCGATTTCTTCCTTTCTCATGGGAATGATAATTTTAATGTTTGTCATTTCATCAAGTTCACTAGTGACTATGATGTCCGCTTCCTTACCATAATACAACTTAATGCGTTGGTAAACGTTTCTTAAACCTACGCTTTGCGCTTGACCTTCTTGTTTCATTTGGTTCGTTAATTCAACAATTTTTTCTGGAGTAATACCATAACCGTTATTTTCAATTTCAAAAATCAAATTTTTCTTTTGTGGGTATGCTTTGATTAAAATCATGCCTTGTTCATATTCTGAATTAATACCATGATATATTGCATTTTCGATGATTGGTTGTAGTACTAATTTAACAATTGTATAATCATAGACTTTTGGATTAATGTCTAACTTATAATCAAATTTTTTATTGTATCGTATTTTTTGAATGAGTAAATAATGTTGAGCATGCTCAAGCTCATCTTTTACCGAAATGACGTTCTTTCCTCTTGAAATACTAATTCTAAAAAAACGAGATAATGCAATTACCATTTCAACAACTTCTTTATTCATGTTGTTTTCTGCAAGCCATACGATCGAATCTAATGTGTTATAAAGAAAATGAGGGTGAATTTGAGTTTGAAGCGCTTGGAACTCAGATTTTCTTTTTTCTTTTTGTTCAACCACGATGTTTTGCATAAGCTGCTTAATCTCAACAACCATATGATTAAACGTCTTCGTTAATGCGACAACTTCTTTCTGACCTGAAATGTCAATTTCACTCATCTGTTCACCTTGTTCAATCGCTTGCATATGATTTTTAAGTTTATTGAGTGGATTGGAAATGCGTTGTGATAAATAAATGGATAACCCTAAACTAATAATCAGTGAAACAACTAAAACAAAGGTTGAAAAAAAGGTTGCTTGCTGCTTAGCATCATATAAATTATTAATATTAATGAAAGTTGCAATTCTCCAACGTGTGTTCTTTAAAGTGTTAATGTTGACATACATATAATCATCTGCAAGTTTAACTGAATCTCCACCTAAAATAATATTGTCCACATAGATCTTTGATTCACAAGTCTCATCTGTACATTCCGGGTTTGATGCGTAAACAAATTCAGATTGATCATTTAAGATTAAAATATGTCCATTTTCGCCTAAATTAGTTTTTAATGCAAGCTCAAATAAGTTCACGGTAATTAAATCAATCATCAAAACCCCATCTTGAAGTACGCCTTGATCATAAAATTGTACTTTTTTAGTAACGGTAATCACTTCTGTAAGAATACTTGAACCAAAAATCACTTGCTGATGTGGCGTTGAAAAATGAAATATTTCAGGGTTGTTAAATGCTGATGTAAACCAATCAAAATTCAAGACATCATTAACAACAACTTCTTCAGTTGCACTGAGCATGGCATCACCAGCTGTGTTAAATAAAATGATTGAAACCATATCTTCAGACAGTTTTGCAGCTTGTTCATACATACTGTTAAGATCATCAAAGCGGCCATCTTCAGATAGTTCAATGGTTTGTGTTGTTAAATAGTTAGCTGTATTTATCACTTCATTAATATAGTTTTCATAATTCATGATGACTTGTTTATTGATTTCACGCGATGATGATTGAATCACATCTTCAGTAACATTATCAAAAATGACGCGTTGTGAAATTCCTGTGACTAATAAGACAGCAATAACCATCCCCATTAAGACTACAACAACAGCTTGGCTAATCGATAACTTTTTAAACATGGATAGCCTCCCGGTATTGTTTTGGTGAATAGCCCGTATACTTCTTAAAACTGTGACTGAAGTAATAAACCTCATTATAACCACAAAGATTTGCTACATCGACAATCTTGAGTGGTGATTGTTTCAGTAAACTTTTCGCGTGTTCCATTCTTACTTCGATGACGTATTTATTAAATGTGACATTTTTTTCTTTTTTAAGTAACATACTTAAATAAGATATTGAAATATCAAATTGATCACACACCATATTGAGTGATAAAAATGGATCTGTAAAATTTTGTTCAACATATTTGATGACCTCATCTAGAATGCGTTCTGTTCGAGATAAAGACGATTGAATTAAAATGGCTTTTAGTTCAAGAAGAACGTGTTCTGTCCAATCAAAGATTTCGTCAAGTGTCGAAAATGATAATAGTTTCTGAAGCAAATTCTCTTTAACAACGGTTGATAAATCAATATTGATGGATTGTGCAAAGTCAATCATAAGATTAGCTAAACCAATCAAAAAGTAATCACTAGAAATCATCTTTTCATGATTTTTAATTTCAATTTTCTTATGCTCTAGCAACTCATGAATCTCATGAGTTGATCCATATTTGATGGTATTTTCAATCGATTTAATTTCTTCAAAGTCAAAAGCAATTCGCTCTGTTTGTTTATGTTCAACTTCGTTAATATAAACAATCCTACCAGTATTCAGAAACTTACCATAACGAATTGCTTCTTTCGCTTCTTGATAAGATTTTTGAAGTTGATCGAATTCATAAAAGATATTAGAAATACCAATACGTACACGAATATCCATATATTGATCTGCAGTTTGAACTAACTCATATAAAAAACCGTCAATCGCTTTGACAAGTGGTTGATCATATTCTTTGATCATCATCAAAATGCCGTTTTGAATTGATAAAAAATATTTAAACTGATAGTCATGAAAATAACTTTGAAAAAGTTCGCCCAAAAGAACTTTAATTTTTTCTAATGACATGAGTTCATCAATATTTTTTGATGAATCAATCTCTAGTAGACATGATAGATATTTGCCTTTTTCTGTATCAAGACCATATTGTTTCAATCGTTGAAGATTGTCTTTTGTTTGATCTTTTGAAATCAAAACAGAGCTAATTGTATGGTCGATTAATAAGGGTAAACTATCTTTATAGTTTTTCATAGCAACATCATCATTAAATTTTCTCGAATATTCATCATCTAGTTTCATCTTTAATGTTTGTAAAAATGAATTTATATCTGAAGAGGTTAAAGGCTTCATCAAATAACTGACGACATTTAGTTTAATCGCTTCTTGTGCATATTTAAATTCGTCATATCCAGAGATAAAAGCAACCTTAACGGTTGGAAAGTCACGTTTAAGCATACGTGCTAATTCAATACCATCAATAAAAGGCATTTTAATATCGGTTAAAACAACATCTGGTTTTAGCTCTTCAACTAGTTCATAAGCATCATGACCATTCCCTGCTTTACCAACAACGACAAATCCACTATCTTGATCAATGAGTGATGAGATTCTGCCACGCACCTCATCCTCATCATCAACGAGCAACAATTTATATAATGTTTGCATCATTCACCTCGAGAAAAGTTTGACTTTATTGTAGCATGAATTACAAAAAAAAATCACGGTTTCTGAATTAGTAAAGACATCGATTTGAAATAGTTTAACTTTCTAAATGCATATAGATTCATGGAGATCATCGGACCAAGAACGATAGCAAGTAGAAAACTACCAATATTCACCGCACCAAAACCAATACCTGCAAGAAATCCAAAACCAGTAGCAAGTATAATCGCGAACACTTCAATCATGATGCGCATGCTAAAAAATTTTTTGATTTTTAAAATCTTCATCATGGTAAATGTTAACTCTTCAAACACCATGGCAGGATACAAACTTAAGATCGTTAATGCTAATCCTAAACTGAGTAAATAACCACCAATTACATAAAGAATTGCACGTTGATAAAACAATTCTATAAAAAGATCTTTAAAAATGAATAAATCCCAAAAATCAAAAAAGAAAGATAAAATCAAGATCGGTCCAATAATCAAAAGATATCCATAATTCTTCCGATTTAACACAACAAAGCCTAAAACAACTGAATAAACAATCGCGGTAGCTGTTCCAAGTGTAATTGTTAACCACTGACTTAAGTTACTTGATACCGTGTCCCATGCACCTGCACCAAGTCTACTTCTCAGTAAGACGTTAGCTCCAAGCGAAATGATAATCAATCCGATAATATAAATCAAAGTCTTTTTAAATGATATTTTCATGGTATTCTCCTGTTGATTAATTGGAAATAAGCTTTTTATATGTTGAGCTTATTTATTGACATGTCTATATTATATAATAAAACCTATAATGCAATTTCTCATTTTTTTCCGTTTTACTTTTTATCAAACTTTATTCGTCATTATGTCATTATCTTCACTCTAGAAATTTATTATATTCACTTCTTTCTATTAAATCAAAAACGACTAATCTTCTTCACAATAAAAACAAAAGGCTATTGAACTTCAATAACCTTTCTCCAAAAACAAATTATTCAAAAAATGGTGCCGAAAAGGTGAGCCGAAGTTTATAATATATTTCTATGATTTTATCGCACCATATAGCCATGCATTATTAATTTTAAATAATTGTGAAATGAGTTTGTAATTTTACTTTTGCTATATCTTTCAATGACTGTATGTATAGTGAATGGACATGCTAACTTAAAAACCCCACAAAAACAATTACATTTAAGTAGAAATGATATAATCCAAATCTATGCGATTGTTATGTCATAAAACATAGTGTTTTTAAGAAAATGACCTACTCACATTCAGATACTCGCCAACATAGGTTTTACTGAAATCAAATCTCATCAATTACAGAATATGGTTTTAGGGTAATCTTAAGCCCAATAATTCTTCATAAAAATATTTCAACTCGTTAATACCAGTCAAAGCATACTCGTTAAACACCTCTAATGCTTGGTTCAGATCATAATCACCGTTATATGTGTATGTATACATGGTACTATGTAGTTCACCATAATCAACCAATGCATCAAAACTTTCGACACGTACCCTTGAATAAACCGTTGAACCATCGGGTTTAATATCTATTGTTAGATAAGTTTCTCTCATGTTTTCAAATGAACCCCTTAAATAGACAAGCACGCTTCCACCCTCAAAAAAATAATATTTAGAATATCTAAATTTCCCGGATTTTGATACCGTCAAATTGCCATGCAAATTATGGCCATAACTAATATCATATACTGGTTCCTCAAAATAAATATCACCACGATATGAATAAATATCAAAGTCGTCAGTTGACTGATCTATATACTCGATCAGATAAAACAAATCATGTCTCATTTCCAATTCAAACGTGTATTCTGCAATATTTCATTTTGGATCTTCGGCGGTTACCGTGATTTCATAAAATCCATCTACATATTCAGACGCTATTTCATTAAGGTTGGAATGAAGTGATAATTCTTCGATTGGATAGTAATTATCCGTTATTTCAAATAGACTAAAAAGAGACTTTTCTAGTCCAAAATAAAGAAGAGGTTCACCCTTAAGAGTTATTGATGGAGGTGTTGTATCAACAACATTGATTACTCGTTTCATTTCTTTGTATACAACACCTTTATTATCAATAATTTCATAGTTGATTTCATAGACACCCAACAAGCTAGTGTTGACAATTCCCGATGCAGCAAGGGTAAAATCATCCGGCATCATAATTCCGGGATCGATATATACTTGAAATACTTCAATAGTAATTTCTGCATCTCCCTTTAATTGAACTACGTCTTGTTTGCTTTGACAAGAAAAAAGTAAAAAGCTTATAGATAATAACAAAACTAGTTTAATTTTATCCATAACTTCTCCCCTAGATAATTTCATATTTTAATTGTAACACTAATAGAGAAAAAATATGAAATTATCTATGGTCTGCCTTAGCGACACAAGAAAAAATAGCAAAAGAAGCTCAATCAATTGGCTTCTTAAAGGTATGATGGTGGCTAATGTAGAATTGAACTGCTTACACAAGGATTTTCAGTCATTTCATGTAATTTTATTCTTAAATATCTTCATTAAGATTTCTTCTACATGTATATTGATTGAGAATCCGTTGATTTTTATATCTAGAGAAACCATATCAAAATCAAGATGAATCATATAATAATTATATAGTGATTTACTTTAGAGATCACTATATTCTACTTTAAAATTAACTCTTCAATATTATCAATAGAAATAAGATCATTCCATCATTTTTCTTGATTTACGTATATCACTTAACAACACTATTAGTTCTTCTTTATATAAATTGATTTTTTCAAAGTCGATGCCTTGTCTACTAAATAATTCATCATCAATGAGTTTTATAATCCAATTACCTCGAAAAACACTAACTAAAAATGTGCTATGCTTTTAATAATGTGGACAAGATAAGTGAGGTTTTCTTGCTTTGTGTTACATACTCGATATGATGACTAGTATAATGAATGCCCTCGAAATCGATGGGTGTCAAAAAGTTTCAACTCATCTCTTTTCACCCTAGAAATTCATGGCTTGCAACTCTTATAGTTTTTATTAATATGAGTGAGTTTGTATATTACTAAAAACAAAAGGCTATTGAGATTCAATAACCTTTCTCCAAAAACAGATTATTCAAAAAATGGTGCCGAAAATAGGACTCGAACCTACGACCTGCTGATTACGAGACAGCTGCTCTACCACCTGAGCTATTTCGGCACATGCATAAAATACTTGTTCTTAATTCTTTTACTTGCAAATACATAAATTGCTTCTTTGTGGGTTTGAATGACGATACTACCATTCGTTGAGTATTCGCCATCAGCGTTCCATCTTACATCTGGATTGGTTTTAATTTCAAATTTCGAAGCTGCAATTTGAACATCATCTCCAATACGTTTACCGCCACGTATGAACGATTGTAAAAATCTAAAACGCCAAAAACTTTTTGCACGAAGAAAAAGTCTAAGTTCAAATAAACCATCATTTAGTTTAGAATTCGAAAAATTGATGAGTCTTACACCACCAACACGATTAGAATTTAACCCTAAAACCATCACAACTTCATATTTTTCTTCTTTACCATTATAGCAAATCGTAATTGGGTATCGGTAGTCTTTAGAAATATCTTGCATCGCTTCAATAACATAGGCTAAATATCCATATTTCTTAATTCTTCTTCGTGAAACATCATAACTTATTTTAGATAGCATCCCTGATGCAGTTGTATAAATGAAGTATTGATCATTGATTTGGTTGACATCAAGTTTCACAGGTTCTTCATTAAAAAACATATTTAAAGATCTCTTAATTGAGCGATTAATACCTAGTATCGCTGCAATATCATTAGCAGTACCAGAAGGTAAAACTCCTAAAATGGGTTGATCTTTAGAATTCATAATCCCATTGACGACTTCATTAATTGTACCATCACCACCTGCAGCCAAAAAAACATCATAGGATGATGAGAAATCTTTTGCAGTTCGAATTAAATCTTTTGGTGCTTTAGATTCATAAAAATCTACTGTATTCGAACTTTTTTCAAATATTTTCTTTACTTGAGGGATATAACGGCGGAAGTTAGCTCTTCCACTCATTGGGTTATAAAGAATTAAAAATTTCATAGGGAACCTCTAATCCATATTGTATCATAAATCAATAATGTTGGCTATTTAGAGAAAGAAAAAGACTGTGCAGTTGCACAGTCAGTTATTATAAGTGAATTGGTTTATCAATCGCACCATGTGCGGCTTCCATCACAATTTCTGATAATGTTGGATGTGGATGAATGGTGTGTGCAAGTTCGTATGCCGTACCTTCCAATTCCAATGTCACTCCAATTTCAGCAATTAAATCTGATGCGTTATACGCGAGTATGTGAGCGCCTAAGATTTCTTTATACTGCTCATTCACAATGAGTTTAATGAACCCATCTTTTTCATTATCAGCAAGTGCTTTTCCGCTTGCTTGAAGTGGAAACATTGAAACTTTATAGGATAAACCTTTATCTTTAACTTCTTTTTCTGTTAACCCGATGGTTGCAATCTCAGGCGAACCATAAACTGCATTTGGGACGCGATCATATCGCATGTTTCGTTTAATTCCTAAAATATTTTCAACAGCGATTAACCCTTCTGCAGATGCAACATGGGCGAGCATGTATTTACCATTCACATCGCCAATTGCATAAACATGTTTAACCGATGTCTCTAGTTTATCATTCGTATCAATAGCATTTCGATTCATCTTAAGATTTAAAGCTTCTAATCCAGAAAGATTTGGTTTCATACCAACAGAAACTAAAATTTTATCAGCATCAATCATTTTTTCTTCATGTTCAAGTTTATAAGTTACTTGATTTTTTTGAACCTTAACAACTTCTGCGGATGTATAAATATCAATGCCTTCTCTTTTTAGGATTTTAGTATAAGCATCACGAATATCATCATCCATATTAGGTAAAATGCCGTCCATCTTTTCAATAATCGTCACTTTAGAACCTAAAGAACTAAAGATCGTTGCAAATTCAGCTCCAATGACACCACCACCAATAATGATGAGCGATTTTGGTGTTTCTTCAATGGCAAGTAATTCTCTACTTGTCACAGCAATCTTTTGTTCGTAAGCATCTTTCAAACCAGGAATTGGTGGAATGATTGGACTTGCTCCTGTCGCAATAATCAAATCTTTTGATTCATAGATTTCTCCATTCACCTCGACTTGATTTGGGCTTAATACTTTTCCAAAACCCGAAACAACCGTTACACCATTTTTCTTTAATAATCCAGAAACTCCAGTCGTTAATCTTTTAACAACTAAATTCTTTCTTTTCATCATTAAAGACCAATCATAAGAAATATTTCCATCAATGACAATACCATAATCTTTCGCATGTAAGAGTTGTTTATAAACTTTGGCATTCTTAAGTAATGCTTTTGTCGGAATGCATCCATGATTTAAACAAATGCCGCCCACAACTTCTTTTTCAATAAGTAAAACAGATTTTCCTGCTTGAGCTGCCTTAATTGCTGCAACATACCCGCCAGGTCCTCCACCTAAAACTGTAATATCAAATGTTTTCATGATGTCACCTCTAATTTAATAGTAACATCATTGGCTCTTTTAATAAAGACTTGATTTTTGTTAAAAATCTTCCGGCATCTGCACCATCAATCACTCGATGATCAATCGATAAAGACAATGGTAAAACATAAGCCGCTTTAATTTCTCCATCAATGACCATAGCACGTTGACTAATTTTACCAACACCAAGGATTGCTACTTCAGGATGGTTAATAATAGGTGTTCCTGAAATGAGATCTGATGCACCAAAGTTTGTAATACTGAATGTTGTATTTTGAAGTTCATGAAGTTGAACTTTTCGCTCAATAGTGCGATCTGCCACATCTCTGATTTCTCTTGCTAACTCAAGAATACTCTTCTTATCTGCATCTTTGATATTTGGCACAATTAAGCCATCTTTCGTATCTACAGCCATACCGATATTATAGAACTTTTTATAAACCATTTGTTCTTTCACTTCGTCATAACTTGCATTAAAATATGGATATTCTTTTAACGCTAAGACCACAGCTTTAATAATAAATGCCATATAAGTTAATTTAATATCCTGAGCAGCTGCTTGTTCTTTGACACGATTTCTTAGTTCAACCAATTTATCGATTACAATTTCATCCATAATGGTTGAATGTGGAATAATGTCTTTTGCTTTTGTCATGGATGTGACAATGGCTTTTCTAAGTTTTGTAATTGGAACATACTCAACATCACCTTGAACAGAGACAGATACTTTAGCGCGTTCTACTTTTGGTGCTTGATTTTGTTCGGTTGCTTGATAAATGTCTTCTTTCATGATTCTGCCATGTTCTCCAGAACCTTGAATGGTTTGGATATCAACACCTAAATCTTTTGCGAGTTTTCTTGCAACTGGTGTTGCTAACACTTTTTTAGATTCAACTTCTTTTTTAGTTGATGACTCATCACTGGATGCCATAACCTCTGAAGTCACTTCAAGAGCTCCAATTACACTTGGAGCATTTTCACCTTCGGCTAATGGCTCAAGTTTCTTTTCTTCTTTTACGACTTCCTTAGCTGATCCATCATCAATGATAACAATCGTATCCCCAACTTCGATTTGATCACCTTCCATACCACCGAGTTTTTTAATAATCCCATCGACTGGTGATGGAAGTTCAGCATTTACTTTATCTGTTTCAACAACAACTAAAGTTTCGCCTTCTTTAACTTTATCGCCAACCTTAAAATACCATTTTAAGATTTTCCCTTCATGAATACCTTCACCGATATCGGCAAATTTGAAATCATACATAATATTCCTCCTTAAAACTGAACAGTACGCTTAATTTCATGCGCAATTCGTTCAGGTGAAACAAAATGATACATCTCACCTTTAGCTAAAGGCACTGTGATATCAAAACCAGTGGCTCTTGCTGGTGCAGCTTCTAAATATAAGAATGCTTTTTCATTCACCAATGAAATGAGTTCAGCACCTGGGCCATAAGTCTTCACCGCTTCTTGTACGACAATAAATCGTCCAGTCTTTTTCACGGAATTAATAATCGTTTCTTCATCGATTGGATTAATTGATCTAAGATCAATAAGCTCAACTGAAATATTTTCATCTTCTAATAACTTTAGTGCTTTTTCTGTTTCTCGAATCATGGCACCCCATGCGACAACTGTTACATCTGTTCCTTCTTTAACGACTTTCGCTTTTCCAATTGGAATGCGATACATTTCTTCAGGAACCTCTTGTTTACCAGCACGATAAATACGTTTGGGTTCCATGAAAATCACAGGATCCGGATCTTCAATAGCAGAAATCATTAATCCTTTTGCATCATAAGGTGTTGAAGGAATCACGACTTTTAACCCTGGTATATGACCGAGCAATGTTTCAATGGATTCAGAATGGTGTTCTAAGGCACGAATACCTCCACCTACAGGGAATCTCACAACAAGAGGTAGTCCATACCCACCTCTTGTGCGATTGCGGTATCTTGCCATATGGGTCACAATTTCAGTGTATCCTGGGAACACAAATCCATCAAACTGAATTTCTGCAACAGGAATCAATCCGTTAATTGCCATACCAATTGCACTGCCTGTTATAGCTGCTTCAGCAATCGGAGTGTCAAACACTCGATCTTCACCATATTTCTTTTGGAGACCTGCAGTGACTCTAAATACGCCACCTTCATAACCAGCATCTTCACCATAAACAACAACTCTAGAGTCCTCATTCATTTTTTGATCAAGTGCTTGGTTAATTGCATCAAGTATCGTTAATAATGCCATATTATTTGCCTCCTTTTTCTAAAAAGTTTTTCATAAAATTGTATTGTTCTTGCAGTTGTGGTGTCATTTCTTGATAAGTATATTTAAAGATATCTTCAAGTTCTGCTAAACCCATTGCTTCAACTTTTTTGAAAGTATCACCAACATATTTTGTGTATTCTTCTTCTAGTTTTTCATCCGATTCTTTAGTAATCATTTTTTTATCCATTAAATATTTTTTAAATCGAATAAATGGATCTTTCTTTTCCCACATTTCAACTTCTTCATTCTTACGATAAAGTGTTGGATCATCGGATGTTGTATGTGGCCCTAAACGATATGTCACAGCTTCAATTAAAACTGGTCCTTTGCCTGATCTTGCGTGATCTATGGCAGCTTTAGTTGCAACATACATCGCTAAGATATCATTCCCATCAACTTGAATTCCAGGAATACCAAAAGCAAATGCTTTTTGAGCAAGTGTTTCAGCTTTAGTAGCTTTAGATCTAGGTGTTGAAATCGCATATTGATTATTTTGAATAATAACAACTAATGGGACATCATAGCTAGCCGCAAAATTAAGTCCTTCATAGAACTCTCCATGGGATGTACCCCCGTCACCAATCATCGTTAACGCAACTTCATTTTTCTTTAAAATTTTAGACGCATAAGCAATTCCAGCAGCATGGTTAACTTGTGAACCAATGATGACATCGATTGGTAATACTCTAACGCCTTCATCAAAATGGTTACCCCATTCATTACCTGCCCAATACATAAAGACTTGTTCCAAAGTCACACCACGATATAACATGGCATTCATTTCTCTAAATGCCGGAACAAACCAATCGTTTTCTTCGAGTACAGCTGCTGCACCAATTTGTGTAGCTTCTTGACCTCTATTGGGTGCATATGTAAGCATACGACCTTGACGTTGATATTGAATCGACTTAATATCTGCGATTCTACCTAACATCATCGTTTCATACATTTTCATGAGAGTATCTTTATCAATCTTAGGTTCTAATTCAGGATGTTTTAGATTTCCTTTTTCATCTAAGATTTCTAATCTTTTTTTCTTGAGCGGATCATAATCTTTAAAATTCATATGATTTTCTCTCCCTTCACATTCACTCCCATTATACTTGAGAGATGCTTTGAATTCAAAAGCTTTGCTTGAGAGCCTTATAATGCGAAGAATTGTTCTAAATAATGTGATTTTTCTTATGTTTTTTATAAATAAAATTAGATAAAAAAAAGGAAATGTTTAACATTTCCTTAAGTTTTGTATTATCGTCTTTTCTCTAAATTTTTCTGTAAGATTAAAACCAATTCACGAAGCGTCTTTGCGGCGACTGCAGTCGATGCTCCTGATGGGTCTAACATCGGTGAAAGTTCGACAAAATCAGCAGCGACAAGATGATTTAATTTTTCAAATTGGTCAAATGCCCAGAGTAAATCTTTATACTGCATACCGCCTGGTTCAGGAGTTCCTGTCCCTGGGAAGACTGCAGGATCTAAGACATCTAAGTCAATCGTGATATACACAGGTTTATCTTTTAAAAATTCACAAACTTTATCTAATCCTTCAAAGTCAAATTTACGCATTGTGACATGTCCAGATTTAGCCCAATCGAATTCTGGTTTTTCCCCACTTCGTATCCCAAATTGATAAATCTTGCTATCACCAACAAATTCATGAACATGGCGCATAAATGTCGCATGTGATAGTTTTCTACCAAAGAATGATTCTCTTAAGTCGGTGTGTGCATCTAAATGAATAATATGCAGATCTGGATATTTTTCAAATACCGCTTTAATAACTGGATAGCTAACTAAATGTTCACCACCAACCATCATGGGTACTTTGTTATCTTTCAAAATCTTTTGAGTCGTTTTGTAAATGATTTTTAATGCATCATCAACAGCTCCAATCGGTAAATCAAGATCACCAATATCCGCTGTTTTAAACTCATTTAAATCTCTTTCGCGGTAGGGTGAATACCACTCTACTCCAAAAGAATCCACGCGAATAGCGTTACCAGCAAATCTTGTGCCCGGACGAAAACTTGTGGTTGCGTCCATCGGTACACTAAAGATAACAACATCTGCATCTTTGTATTCACTTTTACAACTTTGAAACGATAAATCAACTTTATTCATCTTCATATATTTCGCTCCATTTATCCCAATATTCTTTGTCGATTATTTTTATATATCCACCCTCAGTATCACTGAGAATGACTGAACCACTTTTTTGATAAAATTCGAAATCATCGAGTATATCTTGACTAATGATTTCACCAGGAATAACAATTGGAATACCTGGTGGATAAATCATGATTGATTCTGCTGCAATTTCGTCCAAAGCCTGATATAAAGGCACATATTTCTTTGGTGCATGATAAGCTTCTCTTGGACGTGTGTATGCTTCAGGATAACTATATTTAACTTTAGGTAAAATTGGTCTTAATTTCATTGGGAAATATTTATTGGATAATTCCCATAATGCATTCACCAATGCATCCAAATCTTCTTGTCTCGTACCTATTGATAATACTGCTAAAATTAAATGTGTTTCAGCAAGTTCCATTTGAATATGATGTTCATCAAATAATTCTTTATACGCATCAAAACCTGTAAGTCCTAAATCAGAGACTTTTACAATGAGTTTGGTCTCATCATAATCATAAGCTCCATTTTGAATGAAATATTTATCATCTATCGCTTTTATTCCTGGAATTTCATTGATTCGATCGCGTGTTTTACGGGCCATATCAATAATTTTAGGAATTGTAGTTTCACCTTCGAGTGCCATTGTTTTTCTAGCTACATCCAGTGATGCCAATAACAAACTAGATGGTGAAGTACTTTGAATCATGTTGATCGTCGATCTAAGTCGAACATGATCCACACGAGAACCTTGAGAGATAATAATTGAACTTTGTGTGAGTGATCCAACAGTTTTATGAAGTGAACAAGAACTCATATCAGCTCCAGCTTCCATTGAACTTTGTGGAAGTTCCGATGAAAAAGGGAGATGAGAGCCATGTGCTTCATCACAAATAACCATCATATCACGTTCATGCGCAAGCTCAACAATTGCTTTTAAGTCGGATGTTACTCCAAAATAAGTAGGATTAATCACAAAAACTGCTTTAGCTTCTGGATTATCTAACACGGCTCTTTCAACATCTTCATAAGCCATATGATTCGCAATCCCTAATTCAGTATCAATTGAAGGTTTTACAAACACAGGAACAGCTCCACTCAAAATGAGTGCATTTATAGCTGACTTATGAACATTTCTAGGTAAAATAATCTTTTCTTTCGCACGGCATACAGACATAATCATGGCTAAGATCCCCATGGTTGTTCCACCGGTTAAAAAATAGGCTTTATCGCCACCAAAAGCATCCGCCATGAGTTCCGCAGCTTCCATGATGACACCTGTAGGACGATTTAAATTATCAAGCCCACGCGGTGCATTCGCATCTAATTTATAAAGCATTTCACCGGCAACGTCTAAAAGGTCACTTTGAATATGACCGAGTTTATGACCAGGAACATCATGTGAAATGGTGTTACTTGTCGCATATTCAAAAAGTTTGGTGAAAAAAGGCGTTTCTTTATGATCCTTTTCCATCATGTACCACCTTTCAAAATGCACACTTATTGTATCATGAAAATATCATATTCTCCATAGGAATACTAAATAAATTCTCTCAACACGTCAGAAAAACAAATCAACCATGGAATGGTTATTTATATGTTATAATGAATAAGAAAAGGAAGGAGAATTTGAATGCTTAACCTTATATTAATGAACGCAATCACTGTAAATACATTGATTACCATTGGGATTGTTATTGGATTATTTCTCTTCTTTTTTATCGAAAGAAAAATAATTAATCATTTCGAAGACAATCTCGAACGTTGGTTTATTACTGTGATATATATTTTATCTTTTTTTGTTTTATCAGCTGGGTTAATTGCGATATTAAGCACTTGGAACTATGACCTTATCTCACTCGTTAACACATCGTGGGATAATTTTCAAGAAAATCTTGAAGTTTCAATGGGTAGAATTATATCAAGTCTAATCATTCTTTTTATTGGTTTGATTATCCTTCGTATTGCTCGTATTACTTTTAGCCACATTGGTAAAAAAGATGGGCCAATGCATAAACGGAAAAAAACAATAGCTAAAGTCTCAAATAGTATTGTAAAATATTTAGTTTGGATTATTATGTTCTTGATTATTCTAGCTGTTTGGGGTGTTAATGTCGCACCTGCTTTAGCTGGTTTAGGAATTGCTGGACTTGTCATTGGTCTTGGTGCTCAAAAGTTTATTAACGACTTGATTGCTGGTATATTTATTATTTTTGAACGCCATTTTGATGTGGGTGATATTGTTGAAATACAAGGATTTAAAGGCGAGGTCATTGATATTGGACTAAAGACTACAAGACTAAAAAATTGGAAAGGTGATATTAAAGTTGTTGCAAATGGTGAAATTACAACTGTCATCAATTACACTGAAGATTTCTCAGTTGCTGTCGTTGAATTCGGTATATCCTATGGTGCTGATATCAATCATACGATTTCAATCTTAAATGAAAGACTTCCGATTGTGATGGCATCCTATGAAGAAATTATCGAAAAACCTGCTGTCATAGGCGTTACAAATCTTAATTCAAGTAGTGTTGATTTAAGAGTCACTGCAAAAACTATTCAAGAAAAGCATTATGCAGTCGAACGAGAATTGAGAAAACAAATCAAAATGATCCTTGATGAAAATCATATTGAAATTCCATTCCCTCAAGTTGTTATTCACCAATCAAAATAAAAGGCTTCTAGGAAGCCTTTTTCTTTGTAATTTTATCTGTACATCCTTTTGCATAACTACATGATGCACATATACTTTCATCTTTATGTTTAAACTGTCTATATAAAATGAATCCTATTATGCCTAATATAACTATCACTATAATTACATCTGTAAAAGTCATGAGATTAGTCCTCCAATCAAAGAACCCATTTGAAATATAATGACTGCTAATAACCAAGCAAGTCCTGTTTGAAATAATACAGCAACCCACATTCGTTTAGTCGTACCCAATTCCTGACGCATCGCACCAATTGAGCCAAAGCATGGCGCACTAAATAAATTGAAGACCATAAATGCATACGCAGATGGTGCAGTAAAGAATGCAAATGTTTGACTACCAAAGATTAATAGTCCATCTGAATTTGCTTCAGACAAACCTGCAATGATTGCCATGGAAGCAACAACTTGTTCTTTCGCAATTAAACCTTGTATTGCAGAAACTGATGTTCCCCAACTTAATGTTCCAAGCATTGGGTAAAAGATATAGGCTAAAACTTTACCAAGGGATGCAAGAATGCTTTGATCTGGATGAATACCATAAGTCATTGGCCATGAAAAACTGATGAGAATCCAAATAATGAGTGATGCAAGTAAAATCACTGAACCAGCATGATGAATAAATTCTTTCACCTTTTCATAAGTATCTCTAATGATAAACTTCATATGTGGAACTTTGTAATGTGGAAGTTCTAAGATAAATGCTGAAGGTTTACCCTTAACAAAAATTCGTTTTAAAATTAATGCCGATAATATAATAATCATGATGGCAAGAAAGTATAATGATGCACTCACTAAGCCTGCATATTCTTCAAAGAAATAACCCGCAAATAAAGTGACGATCGGGAGTTTTGCTGAACATGGTATAAATGGTGTTAACATGATGGTCATTTTTCTTTCAGTTTCATTTGGTATGGTTCTTGCTGACATGATGGCTGGAACGCTGCATCCACTTCCAATAATAAATGGAATGAGAGATTTGCCTGATAATCCAAGTTTTTGGAATAAACGATCAAGGAAAAAAGCAATACGTGCCATATAACCTGTAGTTTCAAGTAATGAAATCAGTAAAAATAAAATGATAAGTTGAGGTAAAAAACTTAGGATTGCTCCAACACCAGCTAAAATCCCATCAACAACTAAAGATGCAGACCATTCTGAAGCGTTTAAAGCGATGAGCGTATCAAAAGTCCATGATTTTATGCTATCCATCCAACCACTCACAAGATCCACTGTAAATCCACCCACTGGACCAGCTGCAAGATAATAGATCAAAAACATAATGACTACAAAAATGGGAATTGCTAAATATCGATTGAGTAAAACATTATCAATTTTATCTGTCCAAGTTTCTTTTTCAAGTTTCGCATCAATGGCTTCATCCCGAATGTATTCTATATAGCGATATCTTTCATCAGCGATGACTTGTTCCAAGTCACGTTGATAATTTTTTCTTAATGCTTGAATTTTTTCCAAAATAGGCTCTGTGACATAATGCTCATAACTCATGTCGCCTTCAATCATTTTAATTGCGATAAATCGTTTGTGATTCAATTCAATGTCTTCTTCAATCGATTGAACTGTTTTTTCCATCACATGGTCGTATATATGAGTATAATTATTTTTTCGATAATCTTGTTTTTTAATAGTTTGGATTAAATTAAAAACGTTTGTCTTTTTTGTCGCTGAAATCGGTAATATGGTTGTATCAAGCCGTTCCATTAACAATTCAAGATCAATTTTAATCCCTCGATATTCGAGTAAATCTGTCATATTTAAAGCAATAAGCATAGGAATTTTCAATTCGAGTAATTGAGTCGACAGATATAAACTTCTTTCAATGGATGTCGCGTCAATCACATTCAAAATTAAATCAATATTTTCCTCAAATAAGAATTGACGAGCAATCTGTTCTTCTGAACTATAAGGACTTAAAGAATAAACACCAGGCAAATCAATGATTTCGTGTTCTGTGCCACGAATGATTCCAACTTTTTTTTCAATCGTTACACCTGGCCAGTTACCAATCTTTTGATTGTTACCTGTTAATAAATTAAAAAGAGTCGTTTTCCCTGAATTTTGATTTCCAACTAAAGCAATTCTCATAGAATCACCTCAACATCAATCATCTTTAAATCTTCTTTTCTTAAGCAGAGTTCATAGCCTCTGAGTTCACAATCCACAGGGTCTCCTAATGGCGCTATTTTTTTTACTTTAATTTGAACACCTTCAGTGATTCCCATATCGAGTAATTTTCTTCTTGTTGCACTATCAGTGGTGTTTAAAAAGAGGACTTTAGCTTTTTGTCCTTTTTTTAATTCTGCTAAATTAATATGATCGCCGATTTGTGGATTATTTCGTTTTTTCATCAAGTTTTCTCTCCGTTTACATCTTCATCATAAAGAAGTGTACATCAATTGTCAAAAGATATTATAAAGATTATGAATACATCTATAAATAAGCGCATACGTTGAACGCATGCGCTTATTTCATGTGAATTGACCGATTTATCCCCGATGATGTTGTTCTTTTATGTCATACATTTTTTTATCTAACAATTTAAAAAATTCATTTAAATCTTGATGCTCATTTGGATTATAAATGAGCCCACCTGATGATACTTGTAATTCAAAAGGATACTCTTTCTTTTGATTAAACTCATGCAAGCCTTCATTCATTTTTTCTAATATTTCATCAAGTCTTGAAGGGCTTTTAGATTCAAATATAATCGCGAATTCATCGCCACCTGTTCGAGCAACAAAATCATCTTCATGCACACTTTCTCTTAAAATATTACTAAAAATGATAAGTGCTTGATCTCCAACATGATGTAGAAACTGATCATTAATTTTTTTGAAATCATCAATATCAATTAAAATCCCACCCATCACATAGCCTTTACGCAAGTTTTGAGATTTTATCGATAGTATGCGATCATATTCTCTTCGGTTAGATAAACCTGTTAGGTGATCCGTATTAGTTAATTGTGATTGAATATAAATATAGACAATCATTAAAGATAATGCTACCCCTGGAAAAATAAGTGATAATCCTTCAAAGGATAATTGAATGAACCCACCAATCATCGGTGGAATCGGGAAAATTAAAAGTGCGTAAAAGTCACCTTTGTGAACTCGATCTTTATATTTAATAGTTTTCAACATAGTTAAAATAATTAGCCCATAGGTAATGATGGAGATCGCATAGAAATAATTGCCTCTTTCATAAATATTTCCTGCTGTAATCCTAAATAAAAAATCACCATTGATCGATAAAATTGAAAAAAAGATGACCGCAATTTGAATTGGTGCAATCCATAAAACAATTTTCTTAAAGTTCTTTGTTGTATCATTAATTGTATATTCAGCATATAACATCCATAATCCTGCAATTACAATGTGTAGTATAAAATACATCACTAGTGAAAATGGCAACCAAAATTTTGCCAAAGGAGTATTTATCCCATTGGCAAAAACGAAAGTTATATCCATCAATAAAATACCTACGGTTGTCCATAGAATAAATCGATAAAGCTTATTCATCACTGATTTTCTAATATTTTGTTTTCTAATGCTAAAAAGCAAAATCAACAACAGTACAATTGAAAAAAATGATAATTGTGTTTGTATGCCTATATTTATCATGTACAATACCTCATTTCAACATTCATTCTACCAAAGAAATGTTACTTTGTAAAAAGATTCATACGTTTAACGTAAGGCTCCATATTAAACTTTCTTAAAAGCCCTGCTTGATTCATGTATCGTAGTTTCCCAAAAATCGGTCGTTCTTGCCACGGACGATCATGTTTACCAAAACACCATGCAATCCCAGTAAAACTATTGGCATCTCTTCCATCAATAAAATATCGATTATTTAAATACGTGATGATTTCAAATGCTTCTTTGTGTGTATTTGACCATTCAATAATTTTTTTAGCCCAATACATTCGCATATAATTATGCATATATCCTGTAAGTACCATTTCTTTCATCGCTGCATTAAAATAAGGATCATGCGTTTGGAAGTTAATGTAATCTTCGATTGAATAAAGATAATTTCTTAGATCTTCATGATGCATCTCCATGGTTTGATAAGCCCATGGTTCAGTCATGGTTTCAAACTTATCATATCCTTTTTGATAGTAAACATAATTATGTGCGAGTTCTCTTCGAATGATTAGTTGTTCTACAAATCCATCAAAAGCTTCACCCGTAATTTGGTGTTGCAGAGTCAGTTGATAGAGTCTTTCATAAAGTTCTAAAGATGATATTTGACCAAAATGAAGATACATTGATAATTTTGATGTTAAATTCAAACTTGGATCATTACTTTCTGGATATCTATTAATCTTTTCACTGACAAAATCATGAAATAGTTTCATTCCTTCGATATATCCACCATGATAAATTGGACTCTTTTTCACAGTGTGATCAATCGATAATTGAGTGACTAATTGTTTGATATCATCTAAATCATGATCACTTTTTATATTTAAAAGAGTTTGGTTTTTTACAACATGTAAGTGAAAGAAATCTCGAAAATTTTCAATTAGCTTGCGAATTTTAGGCCGAATCGTATAAGCACCATATTCCACCTTTTGTGAAGCAACTTCAACAGGGACCATTAAATCGGTATCAATCATTTCCACATGTAAATCATTTTCTTGATCGAATATATATTTAAGAACTTCTTGTCTCATTTCTTTTTGAATTTTTAAATATCCCATATCCATAAATAATGCTTCTGCATCATTTAATAGAGGCTTTATCTCTTCAACTGGATGACCAATCTTTAAAACAAATGTGATTTTAAAATGAGCAGAAATACGAGAAACTTCCTTTAATCCTTCAAGCATAAAGGTATAGTGCCTTTCATTTGCTTCAGGATAATGAGGGGTTAAGCCAAAAAATATAACAATCGGTAAATTTTTGTCATTACCATATTGTATGGCTTCATTAAGCGCATGATTAAAATGGATGCGCTGTGATTGTTGCATCCAATATAAGACATATTTTTTTGTAATTTCTCGTTCTTTGGAATTTATAATTTTACGTCTTAGTTCATTCATACCTTACCTCACATACATCATTATTTTACCACATCTATGTAAGTTTAAATTGTGCGAATATTGAATCATTTTAGATGAAAATCTTATTTAGATTTGATATGATGAAAGTGTAAACTATTAGGAGGTTACAAATGGATAATCAAAAACTTTTAAAACTTAAACGCTTTAACATGATTATGGGAGGATTACACCTCATTCAAGGTCTTATGATGTTAGTCTTAGCATCGACAGTCATTCAACAGATTGCTGAATTTCAACCAACCATCACACAAAACTATCTTGCATTTGTTCAAGGTCAAGGTTTAGTTCTACAGTCAAAAGACTTATTTGATCTACCATTCGGCATTTTTGTAGCAAGCTTCTTACTAATCTCAGCATTAGCACATGCACTTATTTCATTTCCAAAAAAACTTAACGACACCTATAATAAAGATCTACAAAAAGGTATCAATAAATTTAGATGGTTTGAATATGCATTAAGTTCTTCTGTGATGATTGTCTTAATTGCTACATTATTTGGTGTTTATGATATCGCTTCTCTAACACTTATCTTTATTGTCAATGCTGCAATGAACTTATTCGGTCTTGATATGGAAATTATTAACTCAAAACGCGAAGAAGGCGAAAAACTCAATTGGGGTCCATTCATTTGGGGTTCAATTGCAGGGATTGCACCTTGGATAGTCATTATCATCTATATGACTGGTAATGGCAACTATAGCCAAGTTCCATGGTTTGTATGGGCTATTGTTGGTACATATTTCGTTGCTTTCAACACATTCCCAATTAACATGATTTTACAATATAAGAAGATTGGTAAATGGAAAGACTATCTATATGGCGAAAGAACTTACATTGTTTTAAGTCTTGTTGCTAAATCAATTCTTGCTTGGCTCGTCTTATTTGGAGCAATGCAACCTTAATTCAATTAACTAAAAAGAAAAGACCAAAGTTTTGGTCTTTTTTTATGGCATAATAACCGTTCCACTCATCTGTTTAAATGCTTCACTTGCAAATTCTAGTGATGCAATGACAGCAGGTTTGTGTGTGGATTCAACAAAAGCAATTGCAGCTTCAATTTTTGGAAGCATTGAACCTTTTTTAAAATGTTCATCTTTCAAATACTCTTTCAATTCTGCGACAGTTACTTTTTTCAAAGCTCTTTGTGAAGGTTTATTAAAATCAAGATAGACGTGATCAACTGCAGTTAGAATAATAAGTTCATCTGCTTTTATAATTTCCGCCATTTTAGCTGATGCATAATCTTTATCAATCACAGCATCAATACCTACTAAATGACCTTCTCTAATGACGACTGGAATTCCTCCACCACCAGCAGCAATCACGATATGTTGATGCTCAAGTAATCTTGAGATGCTTTCTTTTTCAATAATATCGATGGGTTTAGGACTCGCAATGACTCTTCTATATCCTCTTCCACTATCTTCAACCATTGTATAGCCTTGACTTTTTTCTAAAGCTTGCGCTTCTATTTCAGAATAAAAAGAACCAATTGGTTTTGTAAGATGCTTAAAAGCTAGATCTTTCTCATCCACTAAAACTTGTGTAACCACAGTTGAAATGGGGCGTACTTGGTGTCTTTGTTGCATCATGTTATATATCGCATTTTGAATATGATATCCAATATATCCTTGACTCATAGCACCACATTCAGGAAATGGCATGTCTGGTGTTGATGAAGATTCACTAAAAGCCAAATTGATCATCCCAACTTGTGGTCCATTTCCATGAACAATGACAATGTCATGATTCATTTCAATAAGTGGATAAATTGCTTTTGCTACATGAACAAGTAATCTTTTTTGTTCATCTGCAGTTTTACCAAGTGCATTACCACCTAAAGAGATAACATACCTAGACATATTCTTCTCC
>JAFGTQ010000044.1 GCA_016934015.1 Acholeplasmataceae bacterium
ACTTGACTTAATGTTTGATAATCTAGTCCAAATCCATCAATCGCTAATTGGAATCCAAGTTTCTTAAGTGCTGTTAAATTTTTACTCATGACATCTGGTTTATCAAACACTGCATATTCGATAATTTCTAATACGATACTATCTGCATTCATCCGATATTTCTTTAATAACTTTTGGAAATCATTCACTAGATCTTCATACATAAGTTGTTTGGGACTTAAATTCATCGTGAAGATAATTTCTTTTTTCGGAAACTCTTGTTTTAATTCTTGATAAGTTTTAATAATCGTTTCTAATCCCCACATACCAATCCACTTAATGTCACCAGATTGTTCCATGATTGGTAAAAATTTATAAGGGGATAAAATACCATGTTCTGGATGATTCCACCGAATGAGTGCTTCAACGCCAAATAAATCATTATCCTCAACATTGATAATCGGGTGATAATATAGGGTAAACTCTTTATGCTGAATGGCATGTTTGATTTGATAGTAGTATTCAACGTGTTCGCCACCTTGATCACTCATTTCATCTGAATAGATACGAACTGCATCGCCACCATTTTTCTTTGTGATATAAGTTGCGATTTGTAAAGAATTCAATAAATCTTTTAACGTTTCACCGTGTACTGGATAGAATGCAATCGCAATCGATGCTGTTAAATTAACTTCGGTATCTCCATATAAACGAATAGGTCTTGTGATGGCATGCTTGATCTTGCTTGAAAGTTCTAGTGCTTCAGTCCGATCATAATCCATTGTTAGGAATACCAAGAACTCATCATTTTGTAATCTAGAAAGCTTGACACCTTTTGGGAGTACAATTTCGATGTTTTTAACGAGCCGTTCTAGAATCTTTTCAGCTTCATCTCGTCCAAATGCATTAATAAATTCAGTAAATTTATCTAAATCGATATGCACTAAACTAAATGAACCATCTTTTCCAGCTTTTGAGATATGTGAGGTAATAATTGAATGAATTTCTGCTTTACTTAGAACACCCTCAATTGATAATGCGCGTTCATTACGTAAGCGCGCTTGTTCTTTAAAGAATGAACGTGCAAGGAAATAGATGAGTGCCATCATCACAAGCATCATCAAAAATGAAAGGATGATGCCAAATTGATCACTGACTTGATAAATGATAAAGTTCATCGTTTCACCTCCCGAGTTCTCGTACTTCTTGGTTGTTCAACCGTCTTCGTCTTATCAATATTATACGCCTTAATTAGATTTAGTGCCTCATCTTTTTCTACTGGTTTGGAAATGTAATATCCTTGAATGATGTTACAACCACTCTTGATGACTAATTGATTTTGACGATCATTTTCAATCCCTTCAGCAATAACTTCAAGACCAATACTTTTCGCTAAGTTGGAAATCATGGTGACGATGGCTCTTGAATGCTGATCATTTTCGATATCTTTAATAAATTCTTTATCAATCTTCAATGCATTAACCGGTAAGTCTCTTAAATATTGTAAGGATGAATAACCTGAACCGAAATCATCTAAGTGAATATTAAATCCATAATTTCTAAGTAGTCTAAGCTTATTGATGACAAGTTCGAATGATGAGATTAAGAATGTTTCAGTGACTTCAATACTGACCATTCCTTTTTTAACTTGATATTCTTCAAAAATTCGAATAACCTCATTCACAAATCCAGCTTGTAAAAGTTGGACTGGTGATACGTTAAATGAAATATCAACACCATAAGGTTCTAACTCTTTCGCGATTTTACATGTTTCTTCAATAACGATACGTCCAATATCAATAATCATGTTATTGGCTTCTGCCATTTCAATGAACTTTTGAGGAGATTCACCTCGATATTTTGCATTGTTCCAACGCACCAAAGCTTCAAATCCTATAATTTTGTGCTCTTGGTTCGAATACTGTGGTTGCATCACTAAATAAAACTCACGTTTTTGAATAGCAATTGCTAAATCTTGTTCCATCCCTTGATCTCTTGAAGCAATCAAACTTAAGCTTACATCATAAGTGAAATACACATGAACTGCAGATTCTTTCGCATGATTTAGTGCAAGCATCGCATTTTCAATACAAACTTCAGGATTGAAGATTTCGTATTTTTGACTTTCCATGTTAAATATACCGGCTTTAACATCCACTTTTAAGAAACTTCGTTCAATGGTAATCGGTTTATCTAATTCTTTGTTAAGTCTTTCAATCCACTTAATGGTCCAGTCGTAGGACTCAATGCCCGTAAATAATACAGCAAATTGGTCTGCTCGGGTATTATATAACTTTGCGGGATAGCCTTCTAATGATTGTTTAACAATTTCTGAGAAGATTGATAAGAAGCGATCCCCACTTTTTTCACCTAAAAGTAAATTGATTTTATTAAATGATACGATGTCAAATGCGACAATCGCATTTTTTTGATCAAATCCAATGGGATCATCAAACAATTCTTGTAGATCGTATTTCAAACTATTTAAATTGGGTAAGTTCGTTGTCTTACTAAATAGTGCAAGTTCGCGATATTGTTCAAATGGCCCTTCAATTTTGGTGATATCCTCGCCAATCAGAACAAATCCTCCAGATACTCTAAGTGGAATAAATCTGACATACAATGTTTTCTTCACTGAAATTTCAAATATTAAGGTAAAAGCTTTTTGTGTATCAATCATATGATAAATCGAATCTTTTTCAAATCGATCGGAAACTTTAAAATTATCCACATGCTTATAATAATTATTTTCCTTGAGTGCGTTAGATAAACTTCGATTCATACTTTTAACTTTGCCATCCTTATTGATACGCATGATATAAGGCTTCGCATAATAGTGTGCAATCTTAGCATCTTCAATATCATTTAGTTTTCGTTCAACTAATTTATATAAGAAGAAAAGTGACACTGAGAAAACAACGAAGATTGCTGAAAATATCGCGAT
>JAFGTQ010000045.1 GCA_016934015.1 Acholeplasmataceae bacterium
ACATCATCCATCGTGCCAAATTCTTTTGCGACATCAAAGAAGTTTCTCACATCGTATCCATTATCGTCCATTGGAGAATCATAAAAGGGACAGATCCAAATAAGATCAACGCCAAGTTCCTTTAAGTAATCAAGTTTTTCGATGATGCCAGGAAGATCACCAATGCCATCATCATTACTGTCTTTAAAGCTTTTTGGATAAATTTGATATCCAACGCTTTCCATCCACCATTTTTTGATCACGAAAATCTCCTTTTTTACACTTTTAATTGTATCATATCAAAGGTTGCATATATCTCATGATAGCGGTTTCATATTACATAAGAAATACAATAGTGATGATATAATAATTTTGGTGATAAAAATGAATACATTAGCTATATGGCATCAAGCAAAATCTCAATACGCTTACGCCTTCGATGAAAAAACGCTTCACATCTTAATTCGCACTCAAAGAGATGACTTCGACTCTGTCGAACTCATTTTTGGTGACCCATTCAGCTGGGATAGTGACTCAAAAGGAAAAGTTTTTTGGAAACATGAAGTCAAATCAATGGAAAGACGTTATCAAAACACTGATTTTGATTACTACTTTTTAGCGATTCAACCTCCCTATTATCGAACTAAATATGCATTCATCCTTAAAGCAAGCGATGAGACTTATTTTTATGGTTCAAAGCGTCTAAAGAAACTTCAAAAAGGTGAAGAGATATATAGTCAATTTGATCTATCAGACTATAATAATTTCCCTTATTTAAATCATGAAGATTTACATCAAACACCATCTTGGGTTAAAGATACTGTTTGGTATCAAATTTTTCCGGATCGCTTTTATAGTTATCATAAAAATTCTAACCTTACCTGGGGCAAACTTCCAGTTCATAATAACGAGTTTTATGGTGGCGACTTAAAAGGCATCACCGAAAAGCTGGACTACTTAAAAGACTTAGGTATCAATGGCATTTACTTTACCCCGATCTTTAAAGCAGGTACTGCACATAAATATGATACCGAAGATTACTATCAGATTGATCCACAATTTGGAACCAATGAAGACTTTAAAATGCTCGTCGAAAAAGCACATGAAAAAAACATAAAAGTGATGCTCGATGGTGTCTTTAATCATTGCGGTTATGAACATCCATTCTTCCAAGATGTCATCAAAAATGGTGAAAATAGTATTTATAAAGATTGTTTTTATATTGATAAATTCCCTGTGGTCAATTTTCCTTTAAATCGCGATCAAAAGCCAATAAACTATCATAAAACAAAATTGAATTTCTTAACATTTGCCTTTACACCTCACATGCCAAAATGGAATACATCACATCCAATCGTTGAAGACCATTTGTTAGGTGTCATTAAATATTGGATTGAAAAATATGACATTGATGGATGGCGTTTAGATGTCTCAAACGAAATTAGTCATGACTTCTTAAGACAAATTAAAAAGGTGAGCAGACAAGCTAAAAAAGATACCTTTATCTTAGGAGAAAACTGGGATGCTTCTTACCCATGGCTCATGGGTGATCAAATGGATTCAGTCATGAATTATGATTTGAGTTATCCATTATGGAAATATCTCGAAGGGAAAATTGATCTTATAAAATTTAAAGATATTGTCATTGATTATTTGGCTCAAACACCAAAAAATGTCATGGAAAATATGTTTAATCTTGTCGGAAGTCACGATACCATTCGGATTAAACGACGCTTAAAAGATGATCCAAGACGTGTCAAACTGGCTTATTTGTTTATGTTCTTATCCGCTGGTGCTCCCAATATTTATTATGGGGATGAAATTGGCATGACCGGTGAACATGACCCAGATAATAGACGTTGTATGTTGTGGGATAAAAATGATTGGGACCAAGATTTCTATGCATATACTAAAAAACTTATCAATTTAAGAAAAACTTATCCTGTCTTTAAAACAAGTGATTATCATTTCATCGATTCAAATATTTTAATGTTTACCAAAAATAATCAAAACGAAGACATTCTTGTCTTGATGAATGTCGGTGAACAAAAAAACATCGATACTTCATTCTTAAAGGGAACATATCTAAACCTCATGACAGATACTCCTTTTGAAATTCATGATACAATGGATATAGAAAGTTATGGATTTATGCTCTTAAAAAAGGAGGCTTAAACCTTGAAACCTACTATCCGTGACGTCGCTAAAAAAGCGAATGTCAGTGTATCAACAGTATCAAGAGTTGTTAATCAAAAAGGTTACGTCCATGAAGACACAAAAGTTATTGTTAACAGAGTGATCGATGAGCTCGGATTCGCACCGAATCAACTTGCAAGAAGTTTAACTTCAAGAAGCTCTAAAATCATTGGTGTTATTGTCCCACATATTGGTCCATCTTTTTATGGTGAACTTTTAGAAGGTATTGAATCACAAGCATCTGCTTATGGTTATAAAATTATGTTTTGCCATACTCAAGATGATCCAGATCGTGAAATCGAATACTTGCGCTTCTTCGAATCTTATAATGTGGAAGGCCTCATCATCGCATCAAACTTCTCAAGTATTGATAAATTATCTGAAATTAACATTCCAATCATCACGGTTGATCACATTTTAAACGAAAATATTCCATCCATAACCTCTGACAATGTCAAGGGTGGTTCACTTGCAGCCCAAAGACTTTTAGAATGTGGAAGAAAAAACTTGATTTTATTACGTGGTCCTTCATTCTTAATTACCACCATGGAACGTACGATGGGATTTTTAAATGAAACTAAAAAGAAAAATTTATTTGTTGATATCTATGATTTCGATTTAGTCAATCCTGATGTCAAACTCATGGAAGAAATTCTTCTAAAAAATCCTCAAGTCGATGGTATCTTTACATTCTCTGATACCTTAGCTTTTGCAGCCATGAACATCTTACAGCGTATGGGTAAAAAAATACCCGACGATGTATCACTCATCGGTTTTGATGATATTCCTTATTCCAATTGGGTTATCCCTTCAATATCAACGATTCATCAATCGGTGAATCTCATGGGAAAACAAGCTTTCATTAACTTGACGAAATTGATTCGTGGGGTTGAACTTGAAAGTTTACACGATATTATGGATGTCAGTTTTGTTGAAAGAGAAACAACAAATAAGAAATAAGAGCAGATTCTACATCTGCTCTTTTTAATTATTTTTTATGTCTTAAGATAATACCTGATAAAGGTCCAAGTTTTGGTTTAATATAATATTGAAATTGGTTTGTTTGGCGTTTAACCGTGTGAAGTTGAACCCCATTATATTGGTTACTACCAAAATAAATATCTTTATCGCTATTTAGAATTTCTTCATAACGACCAAATTTAGGAACGCCAATTTCATAAAACTCATGGACATTGGGTGTCATATTCAAAATAATGACCAGTGTTTCTGTATCACTTCTTCGAATGAAGGAAAAGACACTTTGTGCTTCATCATTAACAACAGACCATTCAAATCCTTTCGGATGATGATCATACTGATAGAGGGCATCATGATGGCGATAGACTTGTGCTAAATCTCTAAAGAAACGATTTGCCATTTGATGGGCTGGAAAATCAAATAAATTCCAATCCAACTCTTTTTGGAATGCCCATTCAGAGAATGAAGCAAACTCTTGACCCATGAATAATAATTTCTTCCCAGGATGGGTCATCCAAAGTGTTAAAAGAAGCCGCCAATTCGCGAATTTTTGAAAATAATCACCTGGCATTTTATTGATTAAACTACCCTTCATATGCACGACTTCATCATGAGAGAAAGGTAAGACAAATTGTTCGTTAAATGCGTAAACTAAGCCAAATGTAATTTTACCATGATGGTATTTACGATGAATTGGATCTTCTTTAAAATAACGAAGGACATCATTCATAAACCCCATATTCCATTTATAGTTAAATCCAATGCCACCCATATCGACTGGATGAGTGACATGTGGGAAATCTGTAGAATCTTCTGCCATGAACAAAATACGATCATCTTTACCAAATAAATGATAGGAAATTTGTCTTAAGAAATTAATCGCATCCGTATTGGTGCCTTTTTCACGATTGCCTAAATAATAAATCAGATTCGATACGGCATCAATTCTAAACCCATCGACATGAAAATATTCAACCCAGAAATTAAGAGCAGATAACATGAAACTTCGGGTAATACCTTTTGAAAAATCGAGGTTATCCGTACCCCAAGTGACATTTTCTCTTCGGTCACGATCATTAAACTCATAAAGTGGTGTGCCATCGAAAAAGGATAAACCATGGGCATCTTTGCAGATATGTCCTAAAACCCAATCTTGAATCACACCAATACCTTCTTGGTGCATCCGTTCAATAAAATACATAAAGTCTTTTGGAACACCATAACGGGATGTCGCAGCGAAAAAACCTGTGCCTTGGTATCCCCATGAATCATCGAGAGGATGTTCGTAAACTGGCATTAATTCAACATGGGTAAATCCTTGTTCTTTAATATAGATAACGAGTTCATCAACGACTTCATTATAAGGTTTAAAGCCTCCAAATTTGCGACGCCAAGAACCTAAATGAACTTCATAAATTAAAAGTGGTTGTTCATAACTCTTTTTCTTTGTATAAAACCAATCTTGATCTTTCCATGGATATCCAACGATATCATAAACTTTTGAAGCGGTTCCTGGTCTTAATTCCGCATAATACCCATAAGGGTCTGCTTTATACAAAATCCGACCTGAATGGGTATGGATTTCATATTTATAAGTTGACCATTCATAATTTCCAGGAATTTCAATACGATAAATGCCGGCATGATGAATTTTGGTCAGTACATGTTTCCAGCCTTCAAATTGATTGAATTCTGCAATCAATCTGACTTCTTTGGCATTGGGAGCGTATACTGTAAATTCTGTTGCATAAACTTCACCGTGTTCTCTTAATAAATGCGCACCAAAAAACTCATAACTATTACTTGAACGGCCAAGTAAAAATTCATTGACATCATGGTCACTAATGGGTCGCATAATTTACTCCTTTTTATTTTTTGATATAAACGATATATATTCCAGGATGATCAACATAAATATGTTGTTCTTCATTCAATACTTTTTGAGATGGAAATAACAACTTTCCTTCATGAAGTGAAAAACGTTCAATAGATGCATAAGGTTTAATATAATGAATTAACTTGTATTTTTTCGTTTCAATCGTGTAAATCAAGGTATTATGTTCTTTACGAATAGAAACATTATCTAAATATTCGGTTTGACGATATGCGGCATATCGTTTACGAATAGATAATAATTTTCTTAATTTTTTCACACCTTCAACATGAATATTCCAATGGATTTGATTAATTTCATCTGGACTATTATAAGAGTTTTCAACGCCTTTTTTTGAACGATAAAACTCTTGTCCTGCATGATAGAAAGGCACTCCTTGACTGATTGCAATCAAATGGTTCACAAAATCTTGAGCAACCCGAAATTCGGTTTTCTCAAACCCACAGCTCAATAACATCTTATCATAGAAAGTTAAGTTATCATGACATTCTACGTAGTTTATCGTTTGATTAGGTGATAAAAACATACTGGGTGATCCAATAAGGCAATCCATCGCTTTTTGAGCTAATGTTAAATTGCCCATCGCGTAGCCACAACCAGGACCATGTAGTTCACCTTTAAAAGTATTACGATAAGTATCGTTAAAATGTGCATAACCCATAAATGATTGATGATTTTGCATATTTGATCTCTGTCTTGGTGGAACTTCAGTAATCATATTCCATCCTTCACCATAGAGCATGATATAAGGATTAATCTTTTTAAGTTCTTTTTCAATTTCAAGCATTGTCTCAACATCTAGTAGTCCCATTAAATCAAATCTAAATCCATCGATTTGATACATTTTTGCAAAATGAACTAAGCTATCGACAATAAGTTTTCTGACCATGAAGTTTCTTGTTTCTACGTCATTTCCACAATAAGAAGCATCGGTCATTTTGTTTTTAGCATCATGACGATAAAAATACCCCGGAACTAAATCATCATAAGGATAATTTAAATATTCATAGATGTGATTATAAACGACATCCATGTTGACACCTAAGCCCATATCATGAGCTTCATTGATGACTTTTTTAAAGCTATTAATCCGTTCATAAGGATCATCAGGATTCATACTATAAAAACCATCAATGGCGAAATATTGTTCTGGATTATATCCCCAATTATATTTAAGTTCTTTGTTTCGATCATCGACACCACCAAAATCAAAAACTGGAAGTAATTGTAAATGAGTCATTCCTAACTTTTTAATATACTTTAAGACATTAGATTTTAACTTTTTACTATATTCAGTAAGACCTAAAAAAGTTCCTTTTGATTCAACATCTAAATTAATCGTTAAATCTCTGACATGACCTTCATAAATGACAGCATCCACATAATTTTTTAATGTAATTGGTGTTGGATTAATTTTTTCTGTATCATTAAAATCGATAACGACACTGTAATCTGTGGTCGTAGCTTTCGTGTAAGGATCTTTCACTTCTTTGTATGTATCCACTAAACGGACCTTATAAGCATATGTTTTGTTCTTTTGATCTCCTAAAACTTTAAGTTCCCAAATGGGTTCAAAATAATTCATGACATATTCATCGTCACCTAATACTAAAATAACTTCAGAAGCTACAGGAGAAAATACTCTAAAAATGGTATAATCTGGATGATAAATTGCTCCAAGTTCACCTTCATAACGATATTTTTGTTCAAATGATTTCTTTAATGTGACTACTCCAATTTCTAATGGGAAAGGACAATCATTAATCCAAATCTTATCATTTTTTTGAAAATCAATCGGTTTGTCTAAGGCAAAAAACTGGTTAAAACCTTCGTTTTTTACCCAGTTTATATGGTTGTCTTGAACTGAAATTTGATAAATATAATCATAACTTTCAACACGAATTAATTGAAAATCATCGATGAATGCTCTCATTTAATGTGCTCCTTTGAAGTATCAATGATGATTGGTTTATCACTTAATTGAATCTTACCATTTTTTACGATAACGGTTGATTCATCCATAAAGTTTGTATAATTCCCGTCAATCAAAGGCACCTTGACTTCATCTTGATTTTCTAGATTGAAAATACCCACCATAAATTGATTTTGATACGTATAAGAGAGTACTGCAACATCCACACAATGATGCATATGATAATTACCATTCACAAATAGTGGTTGTTTTTTTAGTTTTGCTAATCGTTCAATGGTTTTCTCAACGGATTGTTTAGGATTCCAAGGAACTAAGTCATCTTCAAATAAATCTGGACGATGACTCACTTGATGCTCCATCCCTGCATAAATCATTGCAGGCCCTTTAATAAAGAAGTTTAGGGTGAGCATCTGCATGAAATGCTGATGATCCCTTACAACGCTTCTTAAACGAACTTGATCATGATTTTCAAAGCTACGCAGTTTGATATAATTTTTAGGATATACGACTTCTTGTCTAAAAATCTCTTCTAACCATCGAGATAACTTATGTGGATCTTTTAAATAGTCGCCCATATAATCAAAAATATCATAATCATAGCACATATCGAATGCTTCATACATTTGGGAATCACTTGAACAGTCATATCCCATATCTCGAATGTATTTAATAAATGAGAAATGTACTGATTCAGTTAACCAAATGAGATTTGGATTCACTTTTTCAACGGCTTTTCTCGCTTCAATCCAAAAATCAATCGGTAATAATGGTGCAACATCACATCTGAAACCATCTACCATCTTCGCCCAATACATTAAAACATTTGTTAAGTAGTCCCAAACTTCATGTTTTCTAAAATCAAGGTCAGTAATATCACTCCAATCACCCACACGATTCGCAAATTCACCATTCGAATTTTTATAAAACCAATCGGGATGATCTTTTACCAAGACAGAATCTCTTGAGGTATGGTTAAAGACGATGTCAATCATCACTTTCATGTCTCTTTGATGCACTTCATCAATTAAGTTTTGAAAATCTTCGAGCATTCCCAAATCTTCATGAATCGCATAGTAATCAACGATTGAATATGGACTTCCTTTCGATCCTTTTCTCGAAACTTCTCCGATGGGATGGATTGGTAATAAATATATGACATCGACACCCATTTTTTTAATGCGATCTAAATCTTTGATGACGCCTTGAAAATCTTGAGTTTTACTGTGTTGTCTTGGGAATACCTGATAGAACGTATAGGAACGAATGCCTAAGTCAGTTTGTCTTGCCATAGAGACCCCTCACTTTTAAAATTCAATTTTTCTTAATTTCCAAATATCTTCATTATATTGTTGAATGGTACGATCGGATGTAAAATAACCCGAGTTCGCGATATTCGCGATACTCATTTTTAACCAATGTTGACGATCTTTATAGGCTTCATTTGCTTTTTCATGTGCTTCTAAGTAGCTTGCAAAGTCTTTCATCACTAAAAAATAATCGCTATTTAATAAATTATTGAGTATATAATCAAAATGTTGAGGATTGGGATGTAGTTCACGAATAAATTGGAACACTCTTTGAAGTCTAACATCACGATCATAAATTTCTCGCGGCATATAGCCGTTTTTTTGATGAAGTTCAGTCACTTCTTGCGAGGTAAGTCCAAAGATAAATGCATTTTCCTTACCAGCGTATTCGACGATTTCAACATTCGCACCATCGAGTGTCCCAATCGTAATCGCTCCGTTCATCATAAATTTCATGTTGCCTGTACCACTCGCTTCTTTCGTTGCAGTTGAGATTTGTTCAGATAAATCAGCAGCTGGCATTAAATATTCTGCATAACTGACATTATAGTTTTTAACAAACACAACTTTAAGTTTGTTATTCGTGTCCTGATCAGCATTCACAATTTCAGCCACACGGTTAATCAATTCAATCACTTGTTTCGCCATAAAGTATGATGGTGCTGCTTTCGCACCAAAAATAAAGCTATGTGCGACATAATTCTTTTTAAATGATTCATCTGATTTTAAACGTTGATATACATAAATAATATGCATGATATTCATTAATTGACGTTTATATTCATGAAGTCGCTTAACTTGAATATCAAAGATACTATGAACATCCAGTTCGACACCTTGTTCTCTAAAAATCTTATCAGTGAGTGCTTGTTTTTTAGCTAATTTCATCTGATCAACTTGATCTAAAACCTTTTGATCATCCATATAATTTTCTAACGCTTTTAAACCATTTAAATCCTTACGCCAATCAGTTCCAATCGTTTCATCAAGTAAGCTTGTAAGTTCATGATTTGTATGAATGAGCCAACGACGATGTGTAATCCCATTTGTTTTATTGTTGAATTTATGAGGATATAGCTTATAGAAATTTTTCATTTCAATCTTCTTTAAAATCTCTGTGTGAAGCGCTGCAACTCCATTCACACTAAATGATCCATAAATACAAATATGTGCCATTCTGACATGGTTTGACCCAATGAGCTGCATCATATAGATTTGTTCATCATTGAACTGACCATTTTGTTTAAGTTCAATGATAAATCTGCGATTCATTTCATAAATGATTTCATATATACGTGGTAATAAGTTTCTAAATATTTGTTTATTCCACTTTTCTAAAGCTTCTGCTAATATGGTATGATTTGTAAATGCACAAGAACGTGTCGTAATATCCCAAGCTTCATCATATCCTAAATGTTCTTCATCCATCAAGATTCGCATCATTTCAGGAATAACTAATGTTGGATGTGTATCATTAATTTGAAAAACATAGTATTCAGGAAGTGTTCTAACATGTCTTCCTTGATCTTTATGTTCGCGAATAATCGATTTAATACCAGCAGCACTAAAGACATAAGATTGCATCAGACGCAATATTTTTCCATCTTCGGTAGAATCATCTGGATATAATACATTGGAAATGTTTTTCGAATAATCAAGGTAAAAATCCGATTTAATTTGTTGGCGTTCTGATGCTTCTGTTTTCCAAAGTCTAAGTCCAGTCACAACACCATTTTGGTCCCCAACAATTTTCACATCGTAAGGAATCGCTTTAATCCATTGAGGATTGATGAGCCTTGTATGTTCAACATAACCAAAAAGCGGAATATTAATCGCTAAATCTTCACGTTTTTCTTCCCATATAAAAGGTTGGTCTAACCAAGGATCTGGGTATTCCACCTGTTTATGATCTTTGATATCTTGAATGAAAAATCCATGTTGATAACGCAAACTGTTTCCATAGAGTGGTAGATTTGTTGATGCTGCAGAATCTAAGAAACATGCAGCAAGTCTGCCTAAACCACCATTACCTAAACCTGCATCAACTTCAGTTTCTTCAACTTCGTTTAGGTCGATATCTAAATCTTGAAACGCTGCTTTAACAACGTCATAATGACCACTATTTTGTAAGTTATTGGTGATGAGACGACCCATGAGAAATTCCATCGAAAAGTAAATGGCTTTTTTCATGTGATGCTCACGAATAAATTTCTCTGTTTTTTTGAAATCTGCTTGCAAAGCTTGATCCAAAAGTTTCGCTAAAATCGTATATCGTTGATAAACAGTAGAATCTTTTAATTCCACATGAAATTCTTCTTTAAGTCCTTGAATAAATGAGTCTTTAAATACTTCTTTATCTTGAAATGATTGTGTCATGTGTTTGCTCCTTATAATAATGTACATTATTATTTTATCATAGAACTTCCAATCTAAGTTTCATCGATCATGATAAAAAAATGAAACCGCTTTTATAATGACATCAATTGGGATTAAATGTTCATATGAACGTCATAAAATTCGATAATTTCACATGAAGTTGATTACTTAACATATAAAACAACAAAAAAGAACACCATGAGTGTTCTTTAATTTCAAATGATAATCTCTTAAATGTTAACGTTTACATCTCATGTAGATTTGATTGAAATAATCCTCTAGAAATACCAAAAACAATCATGAAAAATGGGGTTGTATAAAACATGGAATTACCAAACATGGATGAAACTAAATAGCCAAAAACAATCATGAATAATCCAATCATAAGTGATGAGTTCTTTTTCTTTTGTTTTAAAAATTCAAAGAAATGAAAAAACATAGAAAATCCATACAAAATTAAAGCTGGAATACCGATGCTAGCTCCAATTTGAATAAGCTCATTATGGGGGCGATCTTGTAGAATACCTTCTTCCAAATATGCTTGTTCAAGATTTTCTATTCCATAACCAACAATTGGCTCATCAATCATAAATTCAATACCGTTCGTCCATAAACTCCACCTTCCAGAACCGGCAGCTCCAGCTTCGTCATTGTTTTCGATAATGTCCGTCACACCTTCTGATAAATGAGTAGTTTCTTGTGTTAAAAAGTTTGTGTCAAAATTCATGATGAGTGTGATTACGATAAACAAAACCGAGATACTCATCGCGTGTATTAACATACTTTTATTCATGTATAATGTCATGATCATCAAAAATAATAACCCAAAAGAAACCGCGATGTAAGGCCCAAAAGAACCATTAGTGATGAGTGATACAACTAACAAGGTAAATAACATATAATAAATTACTTTACCTAAATTAATCCGAGATTCACTGATCGCTAGATATGCTGAAGATAGAATGACAATTACTAAATAATAACCCATGTGATTGGGATTATAAAACACAGTACTTTGATAATGGAAAGTTAAAATATCATTTATACCTTGATGATTGATAATTAATAACAATCCTAAAAAAGAACCAACGCCGACTAAAATTTTAAGATATTTCACAATCGATTTTTTTCTAATCACTAGATATCCTAATCCAAAGAAACCACCATATGCCAGATAACTAAACCAACCATCTTTTCGATAATCACTACCAAAAAAAGATTGGGATAAATCATTCGAAAAAAACGATGAAAATAAACTCCACAACAAAAATAGAATCAATAAAATCTCAACCAAATGACTTAAAACATAAGATTTCAAAGGTATGTTCTTTAACTTTCTATTGAACAAACTTTTAATAATTAATAAAATAACAATAACCATTCCAATATAACCAATTTGCTGCATCAACATAAACCAAATGATTGTTAATTTAGAACTATTAAACATAAACGAGAATACTGAACTTCGATCATAAAACAAGCTGAAAAACATTAATAAAATTGGGATAATACCCCATAAGATGACAAAAAAGACTGCAAGTTTACTCAATCTTTCCTCAGTAAAAAAATCGAAAAACTGACGCATTGTCTTAATGGTTTTGAATTCTTGAATTAATTGTTGAAACTGTTGTTTTTGCTCTTTAAGCCAATTCATCATTTACCCTCTTATGTTTGAAAAACTACTTTATATTCTAAACATGATCCACTCATGATACCTTCTTTAATAGCCGGATCTTCATTCATATATTCAATCGCTTCTTCTTCATTTTCACATCTAAAAATGACAAGTCCAAAGCCTTGATGATTTTCAATTAGCGTTTTCCCAACATGAATAATTTTACCTAATTCAAAATCCTTTTTTATTCTTAGAAAATGTTTTTCAATGATCATTTCGTCTTCTTTTGTCCACTGATTCATGTCCCATAAACGTTGAATTAGTTCGAGTTTATATACATAAGTCTTCATTCAAATATCTCCTTGTAATCCCATTATATCATGAGCACATACCTTATACTTTGACAATAAAAAAAAGACCAAGAAATAAATTCTTAGTCTTTGATTTATAATTAACCTTTGGTTGCTCCAGCCATAATACCTTCGATTAAGTAACGTTGGAAAACCATATAGAGTGTTGCAATTGGTATACCTACGAAGAGTGCGCCAGCAGCAAATGCGGAATAATGTTGATAATTCAAATCGTTAATAAATTTGAATAACCCCACCGCGAGTGTCCATTGGTTGGTCACATCATAATCAGCAGGTGCCCCTTCTGGATAGAACTGTAAGAGATAACCTGGTAACATATAATCCATCCATGGTCCCATAAACATCGATACTGCAACGAATGTTAAAATTGGAATCGCAAGTGGTAAAATAATACGAATGAAAATCTGTAATTTATTCGCACCATCAATCATCGCTGATTCATCTAGATCTTTCGGAATTTGTGTTAAGAAACCCTTAATAAGCCATAAGTTCCCTGGAATAGATCCACCAATATAGAGGATGGATAATGCTGTTGGCTTACCAAGAAGACCAAACTTCCAGAATAAGACATACATTGCGATAAGTCCCATAAATGATGGGAAGGCTTGTAATACTAAAATTGTCAATAATCCAGCTTTTTTACCTTTAAATTGGAATCTTGCAAATACATAAGCAGCACCTGTAATAAGAATAGTACCAACAAACATATTAATTAAAGCAATCTTTAAAGTGTTCCAATACCACTTAAGGTAATTTGTTTCATTAAATAAGTATTTAAAAGCTTCAAAAGATGGGTTATCTGGCCATAATTGGTTCGGAATATTACTTCTTAAGTTTGCGAATGCCATACCAAAAATGTAGATCACTGGTACGATGACAATTACCGCGACTAACGTAATTTCCCCGTAAATTAAAGCTCTACCAATAAAGTTTTTAAAACTAAACACATTTCTCAGTGCCTGTTTAGATACATTCCGGCGTTTTTCCTTACGCATATAATGAATAAATCCATACACTGGAATTAATCCAATCAGTCCTACAGCAATTCCTTCATATCCTTTTTTACTTGCGTAATCAACCACAGTTCCTTGATGAATTAACCATAATAAAATGATTGAAAATGAAAAGAGTAATGTTTGAAGTAAATTGTTGTTAAGTGAAATATAAAATAAAACTGAAATTGGAATAACCACGAGATATCCTAATAAAACAATCAATGCATCAAATAATATGCGCTTACTCACAACTTCAAAACTAAACAAATTCTTCACTTCTGCATCTGTGACACCTGGTGCATGATCTAACTTATTAAAATGTATTAATCCAAAGATTGGGATGAACGCAATCAGTCTTGCTTTTGTACCTTCAATCCCTTTTTTCTTAGCTACATCATAAGTAATTCCTTGATTCACTACAAGCGCTAAGACAATTACATATGAAATTAAAATCCATTGGAATGTTGTCATGGCTTAGTCCTCCTGGAATGCTCTAGTTCTTGATAAGTTCCAAGCTGTGAGTGACCCCACAAACAAGAAAATCAGAACTGAGAAGACGGATGCCATGTTGAAGATTGAATAATCAACCGTCAACTTATACATCCACGAAATTAAGATATCTGTATCTCCAGCAAACCCCCTGCCGGCATTTCCGGCATTCGGCCCACCACCTGTAATAAAGTAGATGACCCCGAAGTTATTAAAGTTACCTGAGAAAGTCATAATTAAAATTGGTGCTGTCGAATATAAAACCAATGGCATTGTAATTTTTGTTATCTTTTGCATACCGGTTGCGCCATCAATATCCGCAGCTTCATACAATGTTGCATCAATCGCTGTCATAATTCCGGTCATAAGTGCCATAAAGTATGGGAAACCCAACCAAATATTAACAACAACCAATGTTGCTCGAACAAATGTTGAGTTAAATGAATTGCTAAACCATTGAATGTTTTCTGCACCTAAATAAAATAATCGATCAATGCCTGAAAGTGATGAGAAATCAACACCAAGCATCCCGAGATTATTCAAGATTTCATAAACACCAATATCTTGTAAAAATGTATTAATAAAGCCGTTTTCATTGAAAATAACTGAGAATACCATTTGTGATAATAAAGCTGGAATTGCCCAAGGTAAAATGAGAATTGTACGCCACATTTTTCTAAAAACGACACGTTCACTATTTAAGATAAGTGCTTGGATAAATCCACCAAAGAAAACGGTAAATGTTGATAAAACTGCCCATATAACCGTCCACAACAAGACTCGCCAGAAAGCTTGCCCAAAGGAAGCTCCTAAGCCGGATGTAAAGTTAAAGAGCGCTAAAAAGTTTTTAAATCCTACCCAATCAAAGGTATTCATCATGGATTCATTCCCTGAAATACTGGTGAATGCAATGACGAAACCAAACGCAATTGGCATAATGGATATGAATGCTAAAACAAAGATAGCTGGTGATAAAACAATATATTCAAAACCTGATTCATAAACATCTTTGAAGTATTCTTTATCATTCACAACTTCTTGATTTAAACGTTTCTTTTCACTAATTTTATAGGCATCACGAATACTCCAAAATCCGAAGATAAAGAAGAATAGTGATAAGATAACACCAATTAAACCTTCTAATAGTAACATTGTAGAAACATGTCCTTGAATTGGAATTGGTTCTAAAATGGTAACTTTACCGATTAAATTAAAAGGAGAACTTTGCGTACCGATCATCGCATCATTTAATGCTGTATGCCCTGTAAAGTTGACTTTATTTGCAACCCCAAGTGTTCCAACTGCCCAATATCCACGAACAAATAAACCTGCATTATCATAGAAGAAATTATTATAATCTGATCTGAATTGATCTTTTAGTTCTGGATTTAAATCGAGATAAACCTTTAACATTAAACGCGTATAATCATTATTATTGTATTCGTTCCATGCATAAGAATATGTATAAAACATTGCTTGTCTAAAATTGACAAAAAATGGAGTTTCCTTAAATTGTAAGCGTACTGAATTATACATCAATCCAGCTTCATAATATTCAAATACCTGGTTATCTTTAACATAAATAGGACCTTGAACTGTTACTTTTGTTGGGGATGTAATCGATTCAATTTCCTCAGTTAAAATGTTAATATTGACGTTAATTCCTGCATCAGAAGCACGAACATAAAAGTTAGAACCACTTTGATAGATTTCACCATTTTTGTTAAATGATGTTAATCCATCGTTTGAAGTTAAAACATTATTTTCATTTAAAACGCCTGAGAGCGGTGTTGTTTCAATATATTCTTTTTTATTACTTCCGTCTTCTAATGTGATATTTCTTTCAACATAATACAAGCCTTGGCTATCTTTAAATAAATTTTGTTTACGATTGATATGTATGATATTTGACTCATCAAAATCATCTTGTAATATCACTTGATTTGACAATAGATTTGTGTAAGTAATTGGATTATTGCCTTTTAGATCTTGTGCTAAGAATGTTACGAATGAAGTTTCAGTCAGTTGATCTGCTCCACCAATCTCTAGCAAATAATCTTCGAACGGTTGATAACCACCACTACTTAAAGAATTTTCAAAATATTCAGGTAAGAACCCTTCTTGAATCCAATTATCGCCGAAGTTTTTACCAGGTAATTTATCATAAGCATCTTTTTCAACAAAATAGCTACCTGTCAGTAATTCAATTAAAATAAACCCAACGAAAAAAATAAAAAAGAATAAGGCTTTTAAATATTGCCTATTGAAAAGTTGACCTAGTCCCCATACTAAGCCAGACAAAATTGCTTTTAAAACACTCATAAACTTCATGTTGCCCTCCGTTAAAAACTACAAACGAGGGCGGCATTGTTTTTCACAAGCCGCCTTCATCTTTAGTTTGAATTTAAATCAGAAATCGATTAGCTAGCTAAACCAGCTAGAGTACGATAAGATTTTTCTGCGTCTGCAACAGCAGTAGCAACAGCCTTACCATTATTCCAAACGTCAATAACCATTGTTTCACCTGGTCCCCAATAATAAGTAACTTGAGGAATAACAGGCATTGGAACTGAAGTTTCTAATTGTTGAGACATTGCTAATAATTTCGCATTGTCACTAACACCTTCGATGTTTGCAAGTAAATCAGCCTTAAGTGCTGGTAACTTCTTCTTGAATTGATATTGAAGTTCCATTGCTTTATCAGAATTTAAGAATTCAACGAACTTAATCGCATCTTCTTTATTTTCAGAATACTTGTATACAGCAGCAATAATCGCACCAGCAAATGTTTGTGTAGGTTGACCATTAATCGTTGGCATTTGAGCAACTGCATAGTTTACACCAGCTGCATCATAAGCTTCCATGTTCCATGGACCAGCAATGATATAAGGAATTTTGCCTTCTTCAAAGTTAGTTCCACCAGTTACTGAGTTATGGTTACCAGTACCAGTAGTTAATGGTTTAAGTTCTGTAATCATCCAAGTTAATGCGTCAGATGCATTGACATATCCAACAGCAGATGGATCATTTAATTCTGGTCCAAATGGATAGAATCCAAATGCAGAATAAATGTGTTGGTTAAAGTAACTGTCTGCCCAATGGCTTGATGTAGCTAGTCCATATAAACCAGCTTCAGCATTAGTACGTCCAGAACCGTCTGCAGCTAATTCAGCATTCCATGCAGCAACTTCAGCTAATAAAGCTTCATAAGTTGCAGGTACTGATTCTACTAAATCAGTGTTGTAGTATAAACCAACAGATTCAACACTCATTGGAACACCATAAACTCTTTCAACAGCATTTGGAGATGCTGGATCAAATGATTTTGCAATTTCGTCATAAGTCAACGTTGCAATACTCATACCAAGTTCATGTGCGCGTTCATTTAATAATGTTTGAGTCGCTGCTGGGAGTGGATATACTAAATCTTCTAAAACCGCTTGAGCCATATGGTCATGTGGGAATTGGAAGACGTCAGCACCATTACCAGAAGGACCGAAAGTCTTTAATAGTTCACGTGAATCCACGGAACCCATATGTTGATGTTCAACAACGATATTTGGGTATAATTTATTGAATTCTGCAATAACTGCTTCCATATATTCGCCATTTTCATCATCGATCCAAACACGGATTCTTGATTTTTGAACGAATGTGTCACCAAAGTCAATAAGTTCACCTTCGTTAGTAGGTCCACATGCAACAAGTGCAAATGCAGTTAGTAGTACAACTAGAACTGTTAATAATTTTTTCATGATTGGACCTCCTTATTCCTTAACGACGCGGAAGATGAATGTCTCTTGAGTGACATTACCCCACTTGTCGCTAACTTGTAACATAATTGTATAGTCGCCTTCTTCAGCAGTATTTAATACCGAGTTTTCACCTTTTGGTACGAATACGAATGAAGTTAAGTCGCCATCACGATCATCAGTTGCTCTAAATCTTGGGAATGAGTTTTGATCAAATGGAACTCCCCATGCAACTTCGATAATTCTTTCAGCAGCAGGTTTACCTACGATACCTGTTGGAGAAATAAATTGAATTTCTGGAGCTTCAGTATCCATTGCTAAAACGATAGATGCTTTAACATTTAATATTGCTTTACGTTCTGGAGCTGCATATTGTGCTGCTGGAGCTTCAATATCTTTCCAAGCTTCAACTTCATCTTCGAGTACGATTGAATCAACATTATTTGGAATCACTAATGGACGATTTGAAGCAATGAATTCATCATTGTCCCATGAACCTCTAGTCCATTTGTATTCAAATGATGTCCAAGCGTCTTTCACTTCAACATTAAATGTTACGGTATAAACAAGACTAGTTCCAACTTGAGTTGCAGTAAATGCTTCAAGACCTGGAGTCCAGCCATTGCCTGTAATATTACCAGCAATACTTAATAAAGCACCATCAGGTGTATTTTCTGGAACAGTAACATTAAGAGTTACGGATACTTCTTTTGCAACTTCTAATGCTTCTTCTGGTTGATTTAAGTTAAAGAATAATTCATATTCTTTTGTGTTGTCCATTTCATCTTCTAAGATTACAACAAATTGATTTAATGTTGTATTAGATGATGCAAAGTCAACTCTTTCAATTGCAAGTGGAGCTGTTGTACCAACTTCAACCACTGTGAACCAACTTTCAATCGTTGCTCTTGCTGCGTCTTTATCATCTGCAGTTGGATATGGAGAAGCTATTGGAGCGCTTGTCTTCACAATAATTGTTTGTGGATCAACCGCATAAGTACCACTCATTGCTACAGCATCAAATGCCATTAATTTAAATGAGAATGCTTCTTCAGCAAATGCTGCGTAATCGTTATAGAATACGTTATCACCTGCAGTGTACGCATCACCTTTACCAACAACGTATGCAATACCTACATCACCAGCAACTGCTGCGCCTGAATCATCAAGCTTAACGTCGCCTGTTTTCTTAGTAGCATCATCGCCAGCATAAACTAATAAACCAGCACCTGGAGCATCAGCAGATAACATCAATGCTTTAACATCGATACCAGCAGCTGTTTTACCAGCATTTGACATTGGATATGGATCGCCCCAACCTGGTGCGATATCAACCCAACCCCATGCATGGACGCCGAGTTTTTCTTCATATGATCCAGTTGAATCAAAATAAACAACAAGCATGTTTAATTTGTCTGGTTGTGCAATAAAGTGTGCAGGATTATCATCATTGGTTGCTGCGCCTTCAAAGACATAAACGTGAGTTGTTTGACCTTCGATAATTGCACTTGGATCAATTTTTACGTCACCAGTAAGTTTTGCATCCCAATTTGGGCCTGCGCCACCTGGCCATAAAACGGCAATAAATCCAACTTCTGTTCCTACTGGAATATCATTGTATTCCCAGTATGCACCAAAATCATCGAGTCCATCATAAACTTTACCTGCAGCGGGTCCGCCCCAAGCCCATGAACCGAGTTCTGTATAGTCTTCATCCCAAGCTTTGAAATGAATAACTAAGTTACCTGTACCTTCTCCTTCTGCAAACGCACGAACTCCGAAAAGACCGAATGCTGCAACAAGTAGAAGAACTAATAATACTTTCTTCATTGTTTTCCTCCTTAATTAGTTAAAGATGTTATCATCTTGACAAGTTCATCTTATCATAGATAAATAAAAAATGTAAACGCTTTAGTTTTGTAACAGTATGCAACCGTTTTCTTTTTGAAATCGCTATCATTAAAATGAGAAAATCCGAGTCAACATGGTATATTGAAAATGAGGAGGTACGTTATGAAAAAAATAATCACATGGGTACTCTTGTTTCTTGTCACACTTGGATTTGGTTTGACAACTTACGCAAGTACACCCCCTACAAATTTAGTGATTCACTATTATCGTTATGACGACAATTACGCAAACTTTAACTTTTGGTTATGGCCAAATGCCCCTAAAGATGGGGGTGGTGTTCAATTCGATTTTCCAATTGAAAACAAAGATGAACACGGTGTATTTTATGAAGTAAATCTTACAGAAAGCTTTGCTAGCTATCCAGAAACCACACGGGTAGGCATCATTATCAAACAAGGTGGTTGGGATGGTTATCGTGAAGTTGGAGGAGATCGCTTCATTGACTTAACAGATATTGAAGTCATCGATGGGAAAGCTCATGCATATTTTGTTGAAGGTGATTTAAGAATTGGTACTTCTACTGCTGATTTAGAAAATCACATTCCAGACTATCGAGCAAAAATACTTCGAAGTTACTTCGATGTAAATGGAGAAATTATTACTGTTGTTTCTGAGATTCCAGAAGCGTTTCAAATTTTTGAAAGTGACGTTGAAATCTACAACGGTATTCCTGAAACGAGAAGTTTCTCCATTGAAGTAGATAATCTAGACATTCAAAAAACTTATAAAGTGGTAGCTACTTATCCAGATAATCGCGTCTTAGAAAAAGTAGTTTCATTAGAAAATCTTTATGATACCCCAATGTTTGAACAAGCATACACTTATGAAGGAACACTTGGAGTATCCTTTGAAAACAATCAAACTGTCTTCAGATTATGGGCACCATTAAGCGAAAAAATCACACTAAATCTCTATGAACAAGGACATCCAGATTATAACGCTTTAGGTGAAGCAAATGAAGAAGATACACCTTATGAAACCCATGAATTAACAGCCATTGAAAATGGTGCTTGGGAAATCAAAATTGATGGAAATCTACATGGAAAATATTACACATTCAGTGTAACAAATGACGGTACCACTTATGAAGTAACGGATCCTTACGCTTATTCTACAGGAGCTAATGGATTACGTGGGATGATTGTTGATTTCAATCTTGTTAACCCGGAAAATTGGACTTATGATGATCGTCCAAATACCATTGAAAACTTAACAGATTACATCGTATACGAACTCCATGTGAGAGACTTAACAACCCATAGTTCATGGAATGGTAATGAATCTTATCGTGGTCGATTTATGGGACTTACTGAAAAAGGCACAACATACTCAAAAAATGGTGTCACAGTTACGACTGGTCTTGATCATATCGTTGAATTAGGTGTTAATGCTGTTCAACTTCTGCCAATCTTTGACTTTGGTTATGTTGATGAAGTTGAAGCTTATCAAAACCCAAATTATACAAAAATATTCAACTGGGGTTATATGCCTTATCATTTTAATACACTTGAAGGATCATATGCGACTAACCCATTTGATGGAACAGTCAGAATCAATGAATTTAAACAAGTGATTCAAGCATTACATAATGAAGATATTCGAGTGATTATGGACGTTGTCTATAATCATACAGGTGAATCACAAACATCCAATTTCCATAAAATTGTTCCAGGTTATTATCATCGTTTAACGAATGATGGCGGATTCTCAAATGGATCTGGTACAGGTAATGAAACCGCATCAGAAAGATCTATGATGCAAAAATTTATGGTAGATTCTGTCTTATTCTTAGCCCAAGAATATAATCTTTCCGGTTTTAGATTTGACCTGATGGCACTTCATGATGTTGAAACCATGAATTTAATCAAAGAAAAACTCAATGAAATCGATCCAACCATCGTCGTTTATGGAGAACCATGGATGGGCGGAACTTCACCCATTAGTTCTTCCATTTCTGCAAACCAACAAAACCTTGATGAGTTAGTTCATGTCGGTGCTTTTAATGACCACACAAGAGATGCAGTCAAAGGCTCTGTATGGACAGCAAGTGAAGGCGGATTTGTCCAAGGAAAGGTGAATGCTGGTATTATTCAAAAAGTTAAATATGGGATTGTTGGTGGCATTTCATATCCAGGCATCACTGAAGTTACAACCTTTGCAGAAACTCCAGATCAAACCATCAATTATGTGAGTGCTCATGATAACAACACCTTATATGATAAATTAAAATTAACAGGTGTTTCCAACACGTATATTAAAGAAATGCAAGTTCAAGCCAACGCGATTGTTTTAACAGCTCAAGGCATACCATTTATTCATGCTGGTGCTGAAATGATGCGTTCTAAACCATTAGCTTCAGGTGGATTTGATCATAATTCCTATGAATCTCCAGATGATGTCAATCAACTCAGATGGGATCGTAAAGCAGATTATTTAAGTGTTTTTGAATACTATAAAGCTTTAATTCAAATTCGTAAAACTTATGAACACTTTAGAATGACAGATGCTAATGAAATCAATTCCAGATTATCATTCTTAGAAACTGATAGTGGTGATCAAGCGATTGCCTTTAAGATAGCTGGTGAAAATGGAAGTCCAGATATGATCGTTATTCATAGTGCAAATCCAAAATCAGGATTAACACTTGTTGATCTTGATCCAGGTAAATTCTATCGTATCTTAACAACGGCTGATGGTCCTACACTTGAAAATAGTGAAATTGTATCGGGTATCGCTTTCGCATTAAGTCATACGACAACGATTTTAGTTGAACAACAGCTTGCAGTAAGCTTTAATCAAAAAGTTGTTACAATTCCAGCAAAGAAATCCTATGATGTAAATTCTAATTTTACAACATTAATAGAAGATGCGGTCATCGAATATCAAAGCTTAATGAACACAAAGGTTCCTGCTCGATACACAATCACTGTGAAAACTACAAAAGATGGAAAAGCCTCGATTGATTTCTTTACTGTTTTAGTTGAAGGACGTCGATACAATGTCAACCTTGTTGATAAGACTGGAGGTCGATGATCATGAGAAAATTATTATTAATCCCACTACTTCTCATCACTTCTTTCATTCTTTTTGGATGTAACAACATCTATGAAGGAGAACCAACCGATTTAGATATTCTTTTAATGGATGAAATTGTAGCTGAAGGTTCAATTGAAGCGTATATTGTTATTCCAACAACTTTAGAATCTGAAGATGAACTTACTGAAATTGCTTATTCCGCAGCAAGTCTCATCTACGAAAGAAATTTCAATGATGTGGGTCAATCTCATGCAGTCTTAACCATTTATTTCTATTCAAGTGAAACATCTTTTGATAGTGAACAAAATGACTTTGGTTATTTAATTTACGACATTAACTTGAATGAAGATAGCTTTGGATTGAAGCTTCAAGAAAATAATCTGATTTTTACAAAATAAAAAAGGTGCAAACGCACCCTTGAGGAATTCCAAATTGGGATTCCTTTTTTTATGCAAAATACTTCTTTCCATAAAACAACATGACAAGCATCGCAATAATCCCCATCGAAAATTGGAATAACACAGCGCCAAATGCTGGTTCAATCATCCCAACAATAAATCCAATGATGGATGGAACACCCATTAAAAAGACAAGAAATTTGATGGATTGTACGTAATTCATGAATTTGGAATAACCAAATCGAAATAACTGTAAAATTAAACCTAATAAAACAAGATAAAGGACATAGATACCAAGCGTAGTTACTGTATTGACCAATACAGAATATAGAACAATATAGTTACCAAAACTAGCTTCAATTTGTGCACCAAACTCTTGATACGCTACTGCTTTTTCTTCACCTTGCATTAAATTTAGTTCTCTGAATAATAAAACATCCGTAAAACCTTGGTAATTACTTCCGGTCATAAAATTGCCTTCAGCATTTTGATAAACTATTTTATTCTCGTAAAATAGAATTGTTTTTTCATTTTCTATTTCACGTCCCTCTTGAGCATTAAACACAAAGGTAATGTCTCGATGAGATAAAACCGTTTCGGTGTCTGAATCACAATTAAATGTGCCACCAATTATCGAACAGTTATCGGGAAGTTCCCAAGTTGGAGTCTCAGCCATAAAACTTTCTTCAATAAAATCTAATCGCCAGCCTTGTTCAGAAATAATTTTATAATTAGAGGGAAATATCGCAATAAAACTTAAAATTAGAAAATAGATGATGACTTTCCATGATTTTTCATTGACATAGTTAAATATGTTTTTGAAATCAAGAGAATATTTTAAATACTTCGCTAAAAACATTAGGCATATACCTCAATGTCTTCATAGTCTATTTCAATGATGATTGTCGCGAATGCTTCCATTTCTTTTGATCCAAAAATCACATTGCCAAAATCAATATCAAGTGTATAAGTATCCGATGATAAATTATGGATGACAATCACAGCTTGTTTAACATTCTCATCTTGATAGCTTCGGATATAGCCTTGAATCTGACCATTATTATCACCATATGGTAAAAAGTCATTGCCAAACATTAATGCTGGATTATCTTTTCTGAGTGCAATTATTTCTTTATAAGCCATGAAGAGCGATGTTTCATCTAATTTCTGGTCAGCTGAAGTAGGTGTTTCTAGATTCATCAAATCTGGAAACCATGTCGTATTTTTAGAATCATCACCCCATAAAAAAGGTGTTCTTCTAAATTCATCATAAGCGATGCCATAACCAGGAATAATCTGACCATCTTGACTATAATCTCGATATCCCTTCATGCCAAGTTCTTCACCGTAATAAATAAATGGAGTCCCTGGCAATGTTAAAAGTATACGAGCAGCTAAAGCTAATTTTTCTGGTTCATTCATGAATCCAGGAGTGGATGCCAAACGATCTAAATCATGATTGGTTAGAAATGGTGAATCAATGAAATCAGGATTTATATCTCGATATGTTTCATACACTTTATGAAGATTTGATACAAACAAGTAACGACTGTTTAACTTCCCAACTTTGTCCCAAATTTGTTGAGCAGCATAAAAGTTAAATGCGGAATCTGATCCAATAAAATAATCAGCAACCATTGGATAAAAATATTCAAACACTTCAGAAACAATAAAACTATCTGGATAATTTTCTTTAATATGTTGATTTAATTCTAAAAGTAAAAATGTGTTATCAAAGGTTGGATTAGTACTCTCAATTAAGTGTTTCGCAGCATCAATACGAAAGCCATGAACACCTTTTTCCAAATAGAAATCCATGATTGATTCGACCTCATCAATAACATCTTGATTTTCAAAGTTCAAATCTTTCATGCCACCTACAAAGGATTCATAAGCGTTCCCATTTTGCCAAACATAATAATCATGATAAGTAGCACTTGTCGAAGATTGTGCATCTATGTACCATGGATGTTGATCCGAGGTATGATTAATGACTAAATCCATCACAATTTTGATGCCTTCATCATTAGCAGCATCTAATAATCTTTCAAAATCATCCATCGTTCCATATTCCGGATGAATATCAAGATAATCCATGACATCGTATCCATGATAAGAAGGTGATGGATGAATCGGTAATAACCATAATGCAGTCACACCTAAATCGCTTAAATAATCAAGGTTTTCAGTAATGCCATTTAAGTCACCAATACCATCATCATTGCTATCGGCAAATGATCTCACAAAAATTTGATAATAAATATCGTGTTGAGGGTTTGTCTTTTTTAATTGTTCATAACTATCTTTTGGACTACAGCTTGATAGAAAAACAATCAATCCAATCGATAATATGATATGTAATAATTTTTTCAATTATAAGCCCTTCTTTCGCATGGATTCTGTCTTGTTCATAAAATTCATTTTACCCACAGGTTTTTCTAAATCGATGACTTTTGTTTTAAAAATATAATCATGGATGGTTCTCGATGTTTTTTCGTTAATAAAAAAGAATGCAATGATTAAATAAAGACCAAATGTCATGAAGCTGAGTGCTAAACGAAAGACATCTCTTAAAATAATTCGCCATAATTTTAAATCATTACCATCGAGATCGACTGTTTTAATCTTTTGGATTCTTTTCCCAAAGGTTTGACCTCTTGAAAAAAAGTGTGGTAACACATAAAAAACAAATGCAGCTGTTACTGAAATAATATAAGGAATCGCACGTATTTCTGTTCCTGTAAATAGTGATAATATAACAAAAATCATGACACCTGATGTGTCAATCGCGAACGCTCGAACACGTTTCTCAAATGAAGGAACCATAGTCAACACCTCTTCTTCGTCTAAAATTATTATAGCATAGGTTCAATTGATCAAAAAAAGAAAGACCCGAGGTCTTATCTTACTCAATTACCATAATCATACAGGAAGATGCACCTGTATTACCAGCTTTATCAGTCACTGTATAAATAATCCGATAGATTCCCGGATTTTCTAAGTCTACCTCAGATAAATCAACTTCAATTAAATCTGTGATATCTCCATCATAGTTATCTAAAGCAGTCAAACCATTCAAATAATTGGGTTCAGGATCACCCATAAAATAGGTGATATCTTTAGCACCTGAAATATGTGGTGGTACAACATCTGGTTCTTTTTGACATCCCATCAGCGAAAGAACCGTTAAAATCAATACGAATATGAATAAAAATCTTTTCATTTCATCACTCTTTTCACATGATATTGTATCATAATTTTAATATTTCCATATGTTATAATAGATAACAAGAACATGAGGTGCACATATGAAAGATTTAACATGGTTAAAAAATGATAATATTGCTCATCGAGGATTACATCAAAAAGATTTTTCGGTTGTAGAAAACTCAATGACTGCTTTTAAAGAAGCGATGAATTATCAATATTCGATTGAGTGTGATATCAATGTTTTAAAAGATGGAACTGTCGTCGTTTTCCATGATAAAGACTTCAAACGCTTATGTCAAAAAGATGTGAAGTTATCTGATGTTACATACGATGAAATCAAAGATTTTAAACTTAAAAATACACAAGATCATATTCCAACACTCAAGGAAGTTTTAGATTTTGTTGATGGAAAAGTTAATTTATTGATTGAGTTAAAACCTCATGGTAATAAAGACTTACTTTGTAAGAAATTTATGGAAACTATTGTTTCTTACAAAGGAAATTACGCCGTCTTTTCATTTCATCCCGGTATTCTTTCATGGTTCAAAAAACATTATCCTGATGTAATTCGAGGACAAATTACAGAATATTTTAAAAATGATAACAAGATGAAACCTTATATGAAATATTTGATGAAAACTCTCTTTTTTAATCGTTTTACGAAACCTGACTTCATTAGCTATGGTATATATGATTTACCAAACAAGTGGGCTGATAAAACTAAGAAAAAAGGCATAACTGTCATTAGTTATGCCGCAAGATCTCAAAAAGAATTAGATTTTGTAAGATCACGTTATGATAATGTCGTATTTGAATATTTTATTCCCAAACAAAAAAGCGATTCCTAAGGAGTCGCTTTATTAATTTATTAATCCATATCTACATCAAAATTTTCTAAGATGTCTTTCTTTTCAATTTTAGCGTCTCCATGTTTCGTGAAGAACATTGTAATGAATGCAACTGCAACAAAGAATGTTGCATATGGGAATAATACTTTTTGGTGAATGGTATCCATTAAAATACCCGATAAAATTGGAGTTAATATTTGAGCTGCCATCGAGAATGTATAATAATATCCGGTGTATTTTCCTACGTTTGAGCCTTTTGCAAGTTCAACCACCATTGGATAAGAGTTGACGTTAATCGTTGCCCAACCAATACCAGTCAATCCAAAGACGATATACATCACCCAACCTGTATCTTTAGATAAGAAGAATACAGATCCAAAGCATAGAGTAAGTAATATGATACCAGCTAAAATCATTTTTTTACGACCAAATTTAGTCGATAAAATGCCGATGGGGATAAAGGTCGCAATCGCAGTGACGTTTGCGACTAATAATGGCACAGTAAATGATGAAAGTTGTAAAATCTTTGGTGCGTAATCGGATACTTTCGTCATCACAGCGTTATAGCCCATAAACCATAAGAAGACTGATCCTAAAATTAAGAACAATGAAATCTTTTTATCTCTTGGAAGTTCAGCCATATCATGCATTTCACTTTCATCTTCAACAAGATTATATTTAATATCAAGTTCTTCTCTTTCTTTGACAAGTTTAGGTTCTTTAACTTTCCATAAGAAGAATGCTAAGATTAAGAGCATAATAATACCAACTGTTATAAATGCCATTTGATAGCTGACGTAAGATTTTCCGCCTAATCCATAGAGAGTCATCATAATCAGTGCGGTAACACCAGCAGCTGAACCCATTAAATTAATGACAGCATTTGCTTTACTACGAAGTGGTTTCGGTGTGACATCCGGCATGAGTGATACAGCTGGCGATCTAAAGGTCGACATCGCAACTAATGCAACAAATAAAATGACAATGAATACAATAAAATTTGTCGGATTTTGAATCGTTTCTTCCCATGCGAGATTACTTAAATATGTATGATAATAACCATCCAAGTAAGAAACATCAATGATAGATAACTCTGTTTCTCCAGAAAGTAAATCTTGCATCGGTACTAAGGTGTTTTCTTGCCAAGTATCGAATCTTTCTTGTGTAATGTCTCCGGAAAGAAGTTTAGCTCCACGTTCAATCGTCATTTCAGTCATCATGAGTTGCCAGAAAAGTGGTGTTTGTTTAACATCATCATCCGTATCAACAATGAGTTCATATTTATCAATGATGTTAGTTTCATTAATTCTATTCGTTTGAACATTATCTGAAAATGATAATGCAATAAATGCGAATGCAGCAACAATCGTTCCAACAATCACATAAGGAGTTCGTCTTCCTAACTTATGGTTTGTTTTGTCGGAAAGCGCTCCAAAGAGCGGTAACATAAATAATGCTAAGACGTTATCCAGTGCCATAACAACACCAGACCATGTCTGATTTAAACCAAATTTATCAATTAAAATCTTTGTAATAATCGAATCATAAGTTTGCCAAAAAATCGTGATAATAAAAAATGCGAGACCTACATAAAACACTTTTTTGTAGTCGAGTTTCATAATGTCACCTGTTCATCTTTCTTTGTTATCTTAATTGTTATTATAGCATGAATTTTTTAAATTTATCCATGACAAAAAGGCGATGCTTCAATTGAAACATCGCCTCATTTATTAAATGGATTCAAATCCTCGCGCTAAGGCTTTTTGATTCACAGGTAATAATCCAACCTTCTTTTCTCCAAGAAAATACTTAAGAGATTCCATAATGACTTCTTCTTTAAAAATATCGACTTTCTTTAAATATGCACCAAGCATGACCATATTGGCTACTTGAGGTACATCCAGTTCAGCTGCGATATCATTCATTGAAATGCCATAGATATGATAATCTGTTGGTTCAATATCACCTTTGATTAAACTCTTGTTATAAAATAAATTCCCGCCTGGTTTAACCTTATCACCAAATTTAGTTAAGGATGGTTCATTAAAGACTAATAAATCATCAGACTTACTAAAAACAGGTGAATAAATTGGTTTATCACTCACAACGATGGAACAGTTTGCTGTCCCACCACGTGTTTCAGGTCCATAGGTTGGAACCCAAAGACTATAGAGTCCTTGTTTATTTGCTGCATGTGCCATGAGTTGTCCGGTTAACATGACACCTTGACCACCAAAACCTGCAATACGAATGGTTCTAATCATTTTGTTCAATATCCTTATAAACACCGAGTGGATAGACAGGAATCATATGTTCTTTTGCCCAATCCATGGCTTCTCTTGGTTTCATTCCCCAGTTTACCGGACATGTGGAAACTACTTCAATTAATGTGAAACCTTTTTTCTCGATTTGATACATAAATGCTTTTTTAATGGCCTTCTTCGCTTTACGAATATTACCAATGTCGGTTAACGCAACTCTTTCAACATAGGCTGCACGATCGATTGTCGCAAATAATTCAGAGATATGCATGGGGTTTCCATGTTGAATTGTGTTACGTCCATCTTGTGCAGTGGTAGCTTTTTGACCTAATAATGTTGTAGGAGCCATTTGACCACCGGTCATACCATAAGTTGCATTATTCGCTAAAATAACAGTAATATTTTCACCACGGTTAGCAGCATGAATTGTCTCAGCAATCCCAATGGATGCTAAATCGCCATCACCTTGATATGTGAAAACCACATTATCAGGTAACACTCTTTTTACACCTGTTGCGAGCGCACATGCACGACCATGTGGTGCTTGTTGGAAATCACAATTAAAATATTCATAACTAAACACAGAACATCCAACCGATGCAATACCTACTGTATGGTCTAATACATTGAGTTCTTCAAGAACTTCTGCAACAAGTTTATGCAAAATACCATGGGTACAACCTGGACAATAGTGAGTTTTGACATCAGTTAAGCCTTTTGATCTCTCATACTTAATCATTGTTCCACCACCCACTTATCATAATTTAATATCGCATCAACCACTTCTTCAGGTTCAGGAACAATACCACCAGGACGGCCATAGAATGCAATTTGATGACGACCTTTATTTGAAATTAAAACATCATCTAACATTTGACCCATACTCATTTCAGTCACTAAGATTCCTTTACAATCTTTCGGAATCAAATCGAATGCTTTCTTTGGGTATGGCCAAAGTGTAATCGGACGAATCATACCGACATTAATGCCTTTTTCTTTCAACGATTCAATGGCTGAACGAGAAATTCTCGCCATCGTTCCATAAGCAACAATGACATAATCCGCTTTTTCCATGTTGATCAGTTCAACTTGTGTTTCGTGCTTAATAATTTCTCTGTATTTATCACGCAAATGATAATTATGTTGTTCTAAATATAGAGGATCTAATCCGAGTGAATTGATAATATTTCTTCCTGGGTGATTTTTCGTACCAGTTGTCGCATAAGTTTTAGGTTCTAAATGACGTTTTTTAACCGGCTTATCCATGTCAACAGATTCCATCATTTGACCAATAAGACCATCCACTAAAACCATGACGGGATTACGATATTGATCAGCAATATCAAAACCTTGTTTAATTAAATCAACCGTTTCTTGAATCGATTCTGGAGCTAAAACAACCACATGATAGTCACCATTTCCACCACCACGAGTCGCTTGAAAATAATCGGCTTGTGAAGGAGAAATACCACCTAAACCGGGGCCAGCTCTCATCACAGATACAATGAGTGCTGGTAATTCAGCACCAGCAATATAACTAATACCTTCTTGTTTTAAAGCGATACCAACAGATGAAGACGATGTCATCACTCTTGCACCTGCACCTGCAGCACCATAAACCATGTTGATTGCTGCAACTTCAGATTCTGCTTGAACGAAAATCTTTCCTCGTTCTGCTAAATACTTCGATAAATATTCAGGTACTTCATTTTGAGGTGTAATTGGATAACCAAAGAAAGCATCTAAACCTGCATTAACTGCAGCTAAAGCAATCGCTTGATTTCCTTTCATTAATACTTTTGCCATCAGTCTATCGCCTCCACTGTAATCACTGAATCTGGACATACGATTGCACATTGTGCACATGCAATACATTTATCCATATCGGTGACTGAGATTAAGCGATACCCATTTGAGTTCATTCGATCTTTGTCAAGATACAAAATGTTGACTGGGCAGAAAGATGTACAAAGTTCACATCCCTTACATGCTTCATCATCAAATGTTAATTTGCCCTTTTTCACTAAATCACTCCCTATCTTTTAATGTAGTTATCGTGGATATTTTTCATACATTGAATACGATTTTTAGCAAATACTTTTGCTGCTTGGTTCGTATTAATGTCTTCGCGTTCTGCAATTTTATAAATTTCTAATAAACGATCATAAATCTTTTCAATATCACGAATTGCACGGCCTTCATTGTATTCTTTTAATTCATGATAAACGTTAATTAAACCACCCGCATTAATGACAAAATCAGGTGCATATAAAATGCCTTTATCTTTTAGCATGTTGCCATGAATGTCTTCATCTAAAAGGACATTATTTGCAGTACCTGCAATAATACTTGCCTTAATTTGTGGGATTGTTTCATCATTGAGCATACCACCAAGTGCACAAGGTGATAGGACATCAACGTCTAATTTCCAATAATCTTTAGGTGCTACAAATTCAACTTGTGGATGTTCTTTTTTCATCCGATCAATATATTTTTGGTTAATTTCTGAGAAATAAACTTTCTTAGCGCCATGTTCTAATAATAATTTGGTTAAATAATAACCTGTTTGGCCAGTACCTTGAATCGCATAAGTATATTTGCTGATAGTATCATCACCATGCTTATGCATTAAGGCAGAACGGATACCATGAAATGCACCAAGTGCAGTTTTTGGTGATGGGTTTCCAGATTTACCTTCTAAACCTACCACGTAATCCGTTTCCATGCTGACAAAATCCATGTCTTTCGTTCCAGTATTGACATCTTCTGCAGTGATGTATCTTCCATTTAAGCTTTGAACATAACGTCCAAGGGCACGGAAATAACCTTCACTCTTCACTTTGTCTGGATCACCAATTAAGACGGTTTTTCCTCCACCTAAATTTAGTCCAGCAGCTGCAGCTTTGTAACTCATACCTCTTGCAAGTCTTAAACAGTCAATAACTGCTTCCTCTTCACTCGCATAGTTCCACAGTCTAGTACCACCAAGGGCTGGTCCTAACGTGGTGTTGTGAATACATGTAATTCCTTTCAAACCTGTCGTTCTGTCATAAAAATATACGACTTGCTCGTACTGATGTTTCGCCATATAGTCGAAAACTTTGAAATCGCTCATCATAATCTCCTTTCAATTTTCTAAAAGCGCTTACATAAACATTATAGCATAAGAGCATATAAGATATATGATAAATCATATAATTTTTCACATTTGATTTTTTTGCAAAAAAATAAGGCAATCGCCTTATATTTTTTGTAATCTTTTTTCGATATCTTGAATCAATAATCCAAGATGATAACCATCAACAAAACCATGATGAACCTCAATAGAGAAAGGCATGATCAGTTTTCCTTCGACATCTCTAAATTTACCCCAAACTAGTCTTGGAATTGCATCTTGTGGGTCATGATTTTCAGCATGAGTGACTTGAGTATAAGTCGCCCAAGGAAATGTCGTGATGTAAACTAAGTCTTTTCGTTTGTCTTCTTCTAAATCAATAAACTGATGACCTTGTTTTATGCTTTTTTCTTTCGCATGTTTGATAAATGTTTGTTGATCACTTTCATAGTTTATGGTTACAATCCTAAAACGATCAGTGTTTTCAATTAAATCTGTGAATGAAGGATGTATCGTATCAAAATAAACAACATCATCTCCTTCCATACGATAATGAAAGGCATCGTGTTCATTGATAACACTCATAACAAAATGAATAAATGATAAATAAAATGACTGTTTATCTTTTTTAACTTTTTGATAAAAATGAGTGATATCTAATTCAAAAGTCATGATATATCTTGGATGATCTAGCTTTCTAAAATAATCAAATGTACCAAATCGTTCCCAAGTCTTTAAATCAATTTTCTTCATCGCGTTTCTCCTTCAAAAAATTGATTCGATGTTCTGTCATTTCTTTGATAAAGTTGCTGAAGAACACTGCATCATAACCATGGACAGTTTTAAATGTGTGATGTTCAGTCACTTCCACGCCCTCAGCTTTTAATCTTTTTGCATAAAGAACACCTTCATCTCGAAGTGGATCAAACTCAGCAGTTTCAATATATGTTTTTGGTAAATCTTTTAAATCAGCAAGTGATGGCGATGCATAAGGTAACATCCCATGGTCGCCATTTTTTAAATAGATTTGCCACATCACACGATTTAAAGCACTGTTCCACATGGGTGTATCAAAATAGTTCTTTTGTGATTCTGTTTCTTGTTTCATATCAATTACGGGATAAAACATCATTTGTTTATAAATCTTTGGCCCTTTTAAATCCCTTGATAACAAGCTAATGGTTGTTGCTAAATTTCCACCAGCACTATCACCAGCGATGGTGATTTTAGATGCATCAATATTTAAAAAATCTTCATGTTCTTTAATCCACTGAAGTGCATGATATCCATCCATAAGTGCAGTTGGAAATGGATGTTTCGGTGCTAAGCGATATTTCACATATATGGCATTATGATTCGCTCCAACCATCATGTTTGTTATCATTTTAATATGTACTGGAGTTCCTTCCACTTGAAAAGCACCGCCGTGGAAGTATAAAATCACAGGAAGTTTTTCGGTGTTCTTTTTGAAATCATAAAAAATGATTTTAATTTTTTCATACCGATATCCTCGTATCCAAAATCTCCGCATCCGAATTCCACGTTTTGGACGTGTGAAAAACATTGAAAACTCAAACAAAAAATTTTGAATCATTCGTTTGGTATTCGAATATTTTAAAAATCGGATTGGTTTTAAGACTGAAAGTTCAGGAATTACTTCATATTTAGTCAAGGCTTCACAATCCCTTCAAAATATTTTTTATAATCGCCAAATCCCTCTTTATCTAAATCCTTATATGGGATAAATCTTAACGCAGCTGAGTTAATACAATATCGGTACCCACCAAGTTCTATCGGACCATCTGTAAATAAATGACCCAAATGGCTATCAGCTTCCTTACTTCGAACTTCAGTTCGTATCATGCCAAATGTTTTATCCATTTTGGTTTGAAGTGAACTAATGGGTTTAGAAAACGAAGGCCATCCACAAGAACTGTCGAATTTATCGATACTTAAAAATAATGGCTCATTTGAGACAATATCAACATAAAGACCATGATCGCGATGATTCCAATAAGGATTTTCAAATGGTCTTTCTGTTCCATTCTCTTGAGTCACATGATATTGAATGGGTGTGAGTTTCTTTTTTAACACTTCTTTATCTTTAATCATTAGAATTCTCCATGTTCTTCACATATTTTTTTAAATGCTTGTTCGTTTTCTAAAAAAACATCTACAATCATTGGATCAAAATGGGTTGCTTTATGGTCAACAATTATTTTTTTAGCTTCTTCATGCGAATATTTCCGTTTATAAACTCTTTTTGAAGTTAACGCATCATAGAAATCTGCTAATCCAACAAGTCTAGCTGACAAAGGAATTGCTTCCCCTTTTAAGCCATCTGGATATCCTGAACCATCAAATTTTTCATGGTGGTGTCTTATAATCTCTAGTGCCATATTTAAAAATCTTGCTTTCGGGTACTTATCTTTAATTGCTTTAATGATATCGTAACCAATAATGACATGTTCTTTCATCAAAGCAAATTCATCTTTCGTATATTGTCCAGGTTTTTTTAAAATAATGTCATCGATTCCTATTTTTCCAATATCATGTAACTGGCATGAAATCATGAGATCATCTTTAAATGTTTGATCAATTAATGGTCGATATTTCGGATGTTCCTCAAGGCCTTCCATCAATATTTTCGATAAACTACTCACTCTTGATAAATGGCCAAACGCACCTTTATCTCTAGCTTCAAAAACACGAGCTAAAGCATAAACCACAAAATTTTGTTCAACAAGGGAAATTGTTTTTTTAGCACTATACATCCGACGTGAAAATTCTTCTTTTGTAAATGGACGACCCATAAAATCATCAATGCCACATTCTAAACAAATTTTTGAAGTGAGTTGATCATTTTTTTCAACCATCAGTATATATGTATGATGATCATATTCATGTTTACGAATATGTTTGATAAGTTCTTTATCTTCGTTTTCTAAATTCATGGTTTCATCGATGATTAAAAAATCAGGCTTATATTTCTGCCAATCCAAAAAACCTTCCAATTTATTCCCAATAAAATAATCAATTTGAAGTTCTTGTAAATACTCAATGACTATATCAAGATCTTCTTGATGTTCTAACATTACTTGTGCTATCAATATCATCACCTCATCTTCATTATAGCCTAAACCAATCAATCAGTCACAGAATAAAAAAAGGGATTTATCCCTTATTCTGCAAAACGATGGGCAATTGAACTTGCTGCTGCGGCAGCAATCGCGCCAATAATATCATCTAAAAATGTATGGCATTTACCTTCATCTTTTCCTTTTTTATCAATAATACCAATAATTCCAGGTTTCAATTTATCAATATAACCAAAATTGGTAAATCCAATTGATCCATAAACATTGACAATTGCTAAGGCTAAAACCTCATCGACACCATAAAGTCCATAATCATTTAATAACATGCTAGCAAGAGGTTCCGAAAGTAATCCTTTTTCAGCCAAAACGTCAAGTTCAATGCCCGTTAATGCTGCATTTTGAACTTCTCTTTTCATAATGACTTTTTTAACATGTTCCAATGCATCTTCATATGCTAAATTGGGTAAATATTGTCGCTGTAACCCTAATGTAAGTTCAGCAATATCTTTTAGCTCAACGCCTCTTTCTTGCAAACGTTTAACAACGATATCATATTTTTTGGTGTCATTTAAGCGGTTTTCTTCAATTCTTTGTTCATTCATTTTATACACTTCCTTATGTTTAAATCCCTAATGGGTAACTCATATTATAGCACATCTGCTAATAATTAATTACATAATCAATCAATTTAAAAAGAACAAGGACTAGCTCACTAATCCTTATTTGATAAATCTTCCATACGTATAATCCTTAACGGGATTAATTTTGTCTTTCGCATAAGATTGATAAAACTTAATAATATCTCTGGTTTGTTTAGCATCTTCAATTGTAAAATCAAGACGCAATCCTTCAATTTTAGACCGTCTTAATTCTTCAATATATTGAAACAAATGAATTGGTTTTGAATGCAAAATCCGCAAATGACAACTTCCATCATGTAACAATGGATATTTTTGATTGAGTCGATCTTCTAATGCATATTGATTTTTTTCACATAAGTGACAATGTGGATTGGTTTTAAATGTTTTAGCAATCGGACAATATTTCGTTAACATTAAATCAGCACGACCGTATACGATTAAATCCACTGGAGGTGTTACATCAAACGTATGTTCGAATAATTCTATAAATTTGAAAACTCTATCTTTTGAAACTTCATAAGCGAGTGTTATACCTTTGAAACCTAATCGGAATAACGTATAGGCACTATATATATTGGTGACATTTAAAAACTGGTCACCATAAAGATCAAAGTTATTTGAATTCAACAAAATTGAGCCTATATCGTGGACATAAGATGAACCTTCAATCGTCTTTTTTTGATCCGATTGAATCCGTCGTTGACTTATTTTATCATGCGTTCCCATGTCTGCAATTTTCAGTGTGTCTTCAATAAGTATCTCATCAACACCACATGCTAAAGCGGCTTCATACTGTTCTTTTGTCTTAACTTTAACTTTAAATGTTTGTAGAGATACTTCAAGTTTTAATGGTTCAAATCCAACATCGACAATCCGTTTTTCTTGATCCTTGAGTGTTCTTAATTCAATCAAAGCATCGATGACATCTCGCTTGAGTTGATTAATCATTTTAACCGGAATAAACAGATTGTCATCCGCATCAATATTTAACGCTTTAAATTCAAAAGGCGTATTCCCTAGTTTTTGGAATCGAAGATTAATTTCTTCAATATATGTTGGATTTTGAAGAGCTTTCTCAATGATATCTTCAGATGATTTTAAAACGTGATAAATGCCATCCGTGATCTCGATGAATAATGGATAACCAACTTTTGCGACTACTTTACCTTCGATAAAAACACATTTAAAATTTTCGGATAAATATGATAAATCATCATTTTCAATCGTAACATCAGTTGTTTTTACTACTAAAGAACCTACTGGAATGATCTCTTTCACATCAAGTTCAATGACTTCATTGGGGTGTGCTTCTTTGACTAACTCATTATTTTTTAGAATTCGAGAGACAATATCACCATAGGGTTCATTCGACAAAATCCGGTAGCCATCACCAATACGGATGGGTTCTTCAAGTAAGATTTTAACTCTATTTCTTTGATATCCAATCACTTTTCCTAAAGGGACACCCATATGGCTTTGAAATTCACTATTATTAATCAATCGAGGAACTTCATCTAGCACAAAACCCTTCGTAAATGATCGATTAAAAACACGCGTTAATCGATCGATATCTTTGGTTGCATCATATGATTTTCGATCTAAATAATGATCAATGGCATGTCTGTAAGCTTTGACCGTTTCAATGACATATTCTCTTTTACGCATTCTTCCTTCAATTTTAAAAGAATCAATTCCAATTTCAATGAGTTCATCAATATGCTCAATCGTCATTAAGTCTTTTGTAGATAATAAATAAGATGCATCTTGTATTTTTTGTTGATCTTTGTAAAGTTGATAAGGTAATCGACATGGTTGAGCACATTCCCCACGATTTCCAGATCTTCCACCAATCATACTGCTCATTAAACAATTACCTGAATAAGAGACACACAAAGCACCATGAATAAATACTTCCAGTTCAATATCGACTTCTTTTTTAATGGCTTTAATAGTTTGTATCGATGTTTCTCTTGCCAGAACAATACGTTTTACACCTAAAGATTTCAACATTTTTACTTGATGTAAATTATGCGTATTAAATTGTGTTGATACATGGATTTCCGTATCCGGATAACGCTTCACAAACAAATCAATCATTCCTAAATCTTGAATAATCAGTGCATCAACTTTATGTTTCACCAAAAAATCAGCATATTCAATCAAATCATTCACTTCATCATCAAACACTAATGTGTTAATAGCAACAAAAACACGAACCCCTCGAATATGTGCATAATCAATGGTTTCGATTAATTCTTCATCACTAAAATTATTCGCATACGCTCTTGCTCCAAAACGTTTTCCTGCAAGATAAATCGCGTCAGCTCCTGCATTAATTGCACCAATCAGTGCATCTTTATGACCAGCTGGCGCGAGTAATTCAACTCTTTTCAATTGACACCTCGTCAAATGGATAAACGAAATTCGTTAGTTTTTCGCTTTCTTTCCATAAATAATCTTGTTTCTTTATTTGATATGTGATCCTTGAGGATTTAACAGATTCCCCATTTTTCATATACCCACCATTATCTTTGATGTATTTCTCATCGAGTGCAATTTGTACCATTTGTTGTGCGGGTAATTTAGCATCAACACCACTTTTCTTGCGTATTTTCCAAACAAATAATGCAAGCCCTTTAGTATTCTTGTCTCCAATTTCTGTCTTCACGACACCTGGATCAATGGCATAAATTTTAATATCCTTATCCATTCGGTGAAACCGATAAGAAAATAATACATTATATAGTTTAGAACGTTGGTAACCTCTTAAAACATTATAACAACGTTTGGATTGCAGATTAGTTTTATCAAACCATGCACGATAATGTGAAAGTGAACTGACAATCAATATTCTTGGATCAATTGATTTTTTTAAAAATCCATATAATTTCCCTGTTAAAAGATAAACAGACAAATGATTTGTAGCAAATGTAAGTTCTTGATGGTCACGATTTTCACTATATCCAGATTTAACAATTCCAGCCACATGAATCAATAAATCAAGTGTTCCACCAAACTGGTTAATCACTTCAATAATTTTATTCGAAACATCCATACAACCTTGATGATATGATAAATCACCTTGAATCAAGGTAAGCTTTTGAGTGTTTATTTCTTCTTTAAATTGTTCTTTGATTCGATTGAGTTTATCAATATTTCTTCCAACAGCAATCACGGAGACTCCCTGATCTAGGAGTTGAACCATCACTTCATAACCTATTCCAGCTGTTGCTCCTGTAACAACACTTAAGCGCTTCATGACTTCACCTTCCTATTAATCATCATACCACGATTTATAAACCTTGTGATATAATTAATTTAGACAGTTAGGAGGAATTTCATGCAGCCAATCCATGTATATTCTGAAGTAGGGAAATTAAAAAAAGTCCTTGTCCACAGACCCGGAAAAGAACTTGAGAATTTAACGCCAAAATGGCTGAAGGAATTACTCTTTGATGATATTCCATGGCTTGAAAAAGCTCAAGAGGAACATGATCATTTTTGTGATATTTTAAGATCCCATGATGTTGAAGTTGTCATGCTCGAAGACTTAGTCGCTGAGAGTATCTTAAACAAGGATGTCAAACGTAAATTTCTTGACCAATTCATTCATGAAGCCAACGTCTCACATCCAGGTACAAAAAAGAAAATCTATGATTACTTAATGACACTTTCACCAAAAGAAATGATTTTAAAAACCATGGCAGGTATTACAAAAGATGATTTACCAAACTACCAAAAAAGAAGTTTGAGAGATCATATTCGAGACTATCCTTTTATCACTGATCCAATGCCTAATTTATATTTCACACGAGATCCTTTCTCACACATTTTTAATGGTGTTACATTAAATCGGATGTATAAACGTACACGTCGTAGAGAAACCATATATGGTGAATATATTTACACTTATCACCCTTTATATAAAAATCAAGAACGCTTTTATGAAAGAACAGACTCGCATTCCATCGAAGGAGGCGACATCTTAGTTTTAAATGAACGTGTTATTGCGATTGGTATCAGTGAAAGAACTGATCCAGATGCAATTGAAAGTATCGCTAAAACACTGTTTAGAGATACTGATTTAGAAGTGATTTTAGCTATTGATTTACCAAAAAGACGTAGTTTCATGCATTTAGATACTGTTTTAACACAAGTTGATCATGATAAGTTCTTAATTCATGGTGATTTCTTAGGCAAAATGAATTGCTATGAAATATATGCTGGTTCAAAAAAAGGAACTTTAAGAATGTATGAAAAACAATACTCCATTAAACGCTTATTTTCTTATCACCTTAGACGTAAAATCACTTTAATTCCTTGTGGTGGTGATTCAGAAATCGCATCCGATCGTGAACAATGGAATGATGGTGCCAATGCACTTGCAATTTCACCAGGTGTTGTCATCGTTTATGAAAGAAATATTATAACGAATCAATTACTTAAAGAACAAGGCATTCAAACGATTGCCATTCCTTCTTCCGAATTATCGAGAGGTCGAGGAGGCCCACGTTGTATGACCATGCCTTTAGTTAGAGAAGATATAGACATTTAAAAAGAGATCAATCGATCTCTTTTTTTCTTAGGACTGCATAACGATAATCATTCGTATCAATAAATTCCATATCGAGAATATCTGCAATTTTTTTAATGGTTTTTGATGTATAAAATGAAACATGTGTGACATCGCGTATATAAAACCAATCTTTAAACCGTGTCATTTCATTTGAATGAAATAAGGTCATGATGGATAAATATCCACCTGGTTTTAATAATGATTTAAACTGATTAAAAATAGGTAATGGATCTTGTAAGTGCTCAACAACTTCAATCGTTGAGATTAAATCATACGTCTGATTTAAGTATTGAAGATCGGGTGCATAAAAATAATCATAAATCATAACTTCATATCCTTCTTTTTGAAGGATGGATTGAAATACAGGATTCGGCCCACTCCCAAAATCAAGGATTGTTCCCTTTAATACATAGGGTTTAATGGCAGTTTCAAAAAAGTTATAGAGATAATTTACATATCCGATGTTACCCTCTTCATTTTGATGTTCATCATACTTCTCTTTCTCAACATCAAGTGATACATATAATGCCTTATCTTTACTGATGAAGTCACAAGATTGACATACATGAAATAATGCCTTTGTTTTGGGATGAATCCATGGTTTTGTTTCATGTCCACATATTTTACATAGATGATTCATTATGTAAACATCGCCATGACAAGATAATAGATGACCGGAATTAAAAGTGCTGGAAGCATATTCGCGACTTTTACTTTTTTTAACTCCATAAAGTTAATACCAATCGCAATCAATAATATATTACCAACCATGGATATCGAAGCTAACATTTCAGGTGTTAAAAATGATTGGACAGTTCCTGCAAGAACGGTAATCGCTCCTTGATAAAGCAAGACACTAAACGCGGAAAACATCACACCAAAACCTAGGGTTGCTGCTAAAATAAGTGCTGTAATAAAATCGAGCGTACTTTTTATAACAAGTGTTGTAATATCCCCATTTAACCCATCTTGAATTGAACCAATAATCGCCATGGCTCCAACACAAAATATCAGAGTTGCTGAGATAAAACCTTTTGCAAGAGGTGGTAATTTATATTTTGTTTCAATGGCTAATGCACCTCTTGTCAATCTTTCATCAATATCAATCCATTCACCGATGGATACACCAATGACCAAACTAATGATGACAAGTAAATCACCTTGTGTTGCAATTTGATTTTCGTGAATTTGAAAAAAGTCTTTAAAAAACCATCCTAAAGATAAGGCAGCTAATCCAAGCCCCATCGCGAACATGATACTTTTTTGAATTTTTTCAGATAACCCTTTTTTAAGTAAAATTCCTAAAAAGGTTGCGACAATAATGGCTGCTGCATTAATTAAAGTTCCCATGATAACTCCTTATTTATTGAAAAAGGCATCTAAGATGCCTTTATTATTTCTAAATTCTAATTACCAAGGGAGTGGATCATCCTTGATATAGGACTCATAGATATCGATAAAGACTTGTTTCAATTCGTCTGATAGTTCATAATCTTGATAGTTAAGATGATCTGTCAATTGTTCAATAGTTCGAATACCTGGAATCACCACAGAAATTTCATCGAAGCTTTTAATAAAGCTCATCGCATATTTGGTTAAATCGCTTTTTGTAATCACAGATTTTAAGCGTGAAACTAAAAATGCACGACGTTCAATGGTTTCATCGTCCCAACGCATCCGAATGCCTGAAAACTCTGAAAATTCATCATATTTTCCTGTTAGCCAACCAGAATCCAATGGAACTTTAGCAATAATATCAATATTTTTTTCATTAATTTTTTTAAAATGTGCAATAGGTTCTTGAAAAAAGATATTGAAAATAATTTCTATGATGTCAAGATCAAGATGTTCAAGTACCAATTCCATTTCTTCTCCTGTATCGATACTTACACCAAAATAACGAATCAGTCCTTCTTCTTTCAATTTTTTAAGTTCTTGAATATGATTCGTGTGACCTTCCAAAATATCCCATGGTGGATTATGTAAGATGAGGGCATCTAAATAATCGGTTTGAAGTCTTTCTAAACTGCTATAAATTTGTTCTCTCAATGAAAAAACACTGAAATCTGTTTCACCATCAGCTGTATGTCCATATTTAGTTGCAATAAAAATATCTTCACGATGATTTTCAATCGCCATACCGATGATTGATTCGCTCATCCCCGAAGCATAACCTGGAGCAGTGTCAAAAAAATTGACACCTTCTGCAATTGCTTTTTTAACGAGTTCCACACCTTCATCTTGTGACATATGTCCCCAAAATTCTGTGTTTCCAAGTTGCCAACTACCAAATCCTAAACGATTAACGGGTTTTTTCGACTTCGTTTCAATACGCTTTGCCATAGATACCTCCTATGTTCTCTTATATTCTATCATATTTATTGATGCAAAATCACAAATTTAGCGTATGATAGATTATAAGTTGAGGTGAATGAATTATGCATGAATTAATTATCATAAAAAAATATTCAAATCTATTAGATAAAGAGATGACGATTCGTATTTTAGTTCCTAAAAATGTTCAACAATTAAAAAAAACATTTCCAGTGTTATACATGCACGATGGACAAAACTTATTTGAAGATCAAACTGCAACATATGGCTTTAGTTGGCAAATTCAAACCACCATGGATAACATGGTATCCAAACGAACGATCAAAGACATGATCATCGTGGGTATTGATAGTGATGAAGATCGCTTGAACATGTATTCGCCTTGGAAAAATAATCCTAAGTATACCAGCAAATTAAATCAAACCTATGGAGGTAAAGGTGACCTTTACATCGATTGGTTGGTTTCAGAACTTAAACCTTGGATTGATCAAACTTATCCGACAAAAAAAGAGAAAATCCATACTTATATTGCCGGATCCTCGATGGGAAGTTACATCTCACTTTATGCAATGTGCAAATACCCCGATGTGTTTAGTAGTGCTGGTCTCTTTTCTACATCACTTTGGTTTCACGAAAATCCAATGATTGATTATTTAAGATCCTCATTTTTATCTGCAAGCCATCGCGTATTTATCAGTGTTGGAACCATGGAAGCCAACCCTGACCCCAATGATTCATCTAATGCTTCTTATATCCAAGGATCTAAAAAAATAGCATCGATTTTATCAGATTTAGGTGTAAAACATATCAAATTGGTGATTGTCAATGAAAAACACCACGAACAAGCGTGGAGTCATCAGTTTATTGATTTCTTAAATTATTTAAATCAGCGTTGAATCGAAAAGCCACGAGATGGCTTTTTCTATATAATCATCCCAAAATGCCCATGTATGAGCACCTGATGAAGTTTCATAATAGACATCAAAACCTTGTTCAGCTAAAAAATTATAGAAGTCCTCATTATCTTGGTATAAAAAGTCTTCTGTTCCACATGCCATATAAAATTGTGGATGATTTTTTAGTTTAACTAGTTTGCTAAATAAATGATATAGATCATGTTTTTTATAAGAAGTTTCATCATGGCCAAACACTGCACTGAAATAATCTTTATGATCTTCTTTTCTTGAAATATCTCGAATGGTGATGATGTTCACCGAACCAGATAATGATATCGCTTTTGAAAATTTCTGTGGTCTTTTAGCTGCAATCTTAAATGCGCCATACCCACCCATCGATAATCCAGCGATATATCGATCTTCTCTTTTCTTTGATAGTGGAAACATCGATTCCATGATGTGTGGTAATTCATCTGCAACATAAGTAAAATAGTCTAATCCATTTTCCATATTTGCATAATATCCGTTGTTCACTTCTGGCATAATGACAGCCATTCTTCGATCTTCGACATAGCGTTCAATGGAGGAATAACGTATCCAATCTTTATGATTCCCATGATAACCATGGAGGAGATAAAGTGTCTTAATTTTTTCATTTCGTTTGACATCTTGTGGCATAATGACTGATACTGACGTTTGCATCATTAAAGCTTTTGAATAAATCTCACATTGTATAAGTGCTGTTCCCATGATTTATACCTCCACCACTTGATTTTTCCCTTCTCTTTTGGCTTGATATAAAGCCTCATCTGCGCGCTTAATCCATTCATTGATCGATTCTTCTTGTTTCATAGCACAACCAATACTAATCGTGATATTTAAATCTTTCTTTTTAAAATGTTGACATATTGATTTTCTAATATTTTCTAAAATTACTTTTGATTCATCAATCGTTTTTCCAATGAAAACCATTAAGAATTCTTCACCACCATATCGACCAACAAAATCATGATGCTTCGTGTATTCCATTAATATATCTGCCGTTTCTCTTAACACATCATCACCAACTAAATGTCCATAAGTATCGTTGATTTTCTTGAAATCATCTAAATCCATCATCGCCAATGTCATGACTTTTTGATCATGATTTTCATGGATTTCATGAAGCTTATCATAGATAGCACGGTGATTTAAAAGCTTTGTTAAAGCGTCAGTAGAAGAAAGTTTTTCTAACGTTTTATTCATGCGTTCAAGTTCTTGTAAAGCTAAACGTCGTTCGGTAATATCAAATACAATACCTGCAAGAAATAATGGTTTACCTTGAGAATCTCGCTTCGTTACTTTGCCGATATCATGATAATATTTATAATCGCCATTTTTAGCTTGAATGCGGTATTCAACATCATAAGCATTAATCTTACCATATAAGTGATCACGCATATTTTGCATGACATAATCATAATCATCTTTATGAATACGTTCTGTGAAAAACTGAAATCCGACAGGTAAAGGTACTTCGTTGATATCATAACCGAGTGCTTGTACTTTTAAATCGTTAAATGTCACAACATTTGTTACATAATCCCAATACCAATTCCCTAAATGACCAGCCCAAGCGTAATCTAATTTGATTTCTTGGTCTTTTTCATCCATTAGTGTCTCATTAAGTCTTTTGAGTCGCTCAATTTCTTGAATTAAGTCCTCTTTTTTCCATGATTGATAAGACATAAATTCCTCCTAATTTGTGATAAGATCAATTAAATCTTCAATGAGTTTTATCTCTTGTTTAATTTCTTTAAAGAAATGATCATCAATGGCTTTAAACATTTTTAAATCAAACGCATCTTTTCTTGTGTCAATCGCAATATAAACTTTATTATCTTTGAACCCATAAAATACTCTTTTATGAATTTCATGGAATTCTAAAAGCTTTTCAATAAATCTTGGCTTAAGTAGGTAAAAACCTGAGTGTTGGTCTTTCGAAAAAACATCAAACTTTTTGTTAAAAACAATCGATTCGACATCAATTAACTCAAGTCCTCGACCTAAACTCATGCGATATAGAAAATTAGGAAATATATAAACATCGTTTTCAAATTTCTTTTCAAACTCGATTTCAAAAAATCTTCCTTGAAAAACAGTAACTACCGTTGTCGTTTTACCGTTACTTCGAACATCTTGAAGATGAACATCTGCGGATATGAATCGTTTATTTTTTATTCTGCCTTCTAAATAATCTTCACTACCAAAACGATCTTCTTTTTTTAGAATGCCTGAACCATAAACAAACTCTTTGCTTAATCCTTCTTTTGGTAAAAAAACAGCCTGATCAACGAGTTTCTCAATTTCGGGTTGAATGAAGTTCTCTTTAAATTCAACACTGAGTTTTTTAAACTTCAATTGGCTAATAATGAACATCGGAACAGGAATAATCAATAAAATCATAGCAATCGGATTTTGGAAGATAAAAACAAAAATAAATGATGAAAGAAAAAGTACACCAGCAATTACAGTGATTGTTTCATACAGTTTCATTTTCTTTTCGATCATTTGACGTTCCATAGATGCCCTCTATATTATTTTTGCAGCATTATTCTTTACAACTACACCATCGATACTTCCAACTAAAAGGCTAAATCGTGTAAATCCTAGTTCTTGATAATCGAAACTTTTATATTTCTTCTCTAGTTCTTGTTTAATACGGGTTAAAATCATTTCTTTACTTTTGTTTTTAGAAATAATTGCAATAATTGCCGCATGAATATCTTTAATCGATGTCGTCGTGACAAGTGTGACGTAACTGGTTGTTTTTTCTAAAGATAAACTCAAACCATCAATCGTATTCACGAGACTTGATAAACTTTTAGCTCCATATTTTCTAGGATCAAAATCAGAGAAACGGTTAACCAAGATGTCACCTAAACGTGACAATTGGATCTTATTATCAACACCATTTTCAATGACAATATTTTTAATCATCCCACCAATTTCTTGTTTCGATGATTTGATGGGTTTGATTTCTTCCTCTTCGTCTTCTTCGTCTAAGTATTCAAAGTACTTAAACTCATTGCATGACGAACGAAACGCTGGTGTGACTTTTTTTTCGTTTCCAACACCTATGACGTGCATGCCGCCTTCTCTTAATTTAACTGCAAGCGGAGTGAAGTCACTATCGCTTGTTACTAAGAAAAAAGCATTTACTTTTTCTTGATACATCATTTCTTGAGCATCAAGAGCCATAGCCATATCGGCAGCATTCTTCCCAATAGCTACGTTATACTGATGAACTGGCTTTATTGCATGATCAGTCGCTGTTTTATGCCATTCCTTCGATAAATTATTAATATCTCCATAAAATCTTGCGATAACAATTTTGCCATATTTAGCAATTTCATTCATAACAGGTTTAATATATTTAGGTGAAACATTCTCAGAATCAATCATTAGTGCAATTTTATATCCGTTATTATCCATAATACTTCCTTTCTATTCATCCTTTTATACATCGTGTATTCTATGCTTATTATACCTCATAAATGACATATTATACGAAAAACTGGGTGAAACATCAAAACAAAAGATGAAAATAAATAAAAAAAGATGCTTTCACTAAAAAGCATCTCTGCACATTTAATTGGAGGCCTCAAACGGATTTGAACCGATGATCAGGCAGTTGCAGTGCCTTGCCTTACCACTTGGCTATGAGGCCACAAACGTGCTCTATAATTATAACTTTTTAAAGGGGTAAATGTCAATCAAAATTCGATGTTTAAATCTCAAACCATTTTTGGAGTTTCAAAAAATTATGGTTTAAGACTTCTGCATTTATGAGATGATTTAATGATGTTATTTTTAAGTTTTAGCACTTAATTGTTGACAGTGCTAAATTGATGGTTTATAATGATATTGGCAGTTGATAGAATAGACTGCTAAGTCAGGAGGATATGATGAACTTTACACAAATGGATGACTATACTAAAGACCCAAACGTTTTAGATAAATTTGGTCGAAATATTGTAGAAGCTGTAAAACAAGGCAAAATTGATCCAGTCATAGGTCGTGAAGATGAAATTAGACGCGTCATCAAAATATTATCTCGTAAAACCAAGAACAATCCTGTATTGATCGGTGAACCAGGTGTCGGTAAAACTGCGATTGTTGAGGGTTTAGCACGTAGAATTGTTGATAAAGATGTTCCGTTAGGATTACAAAATAAAATTATTTATGAACTTGATCTAGCAGCTTTAGTTGCTGGCGCTAAGTTTCGCGGTGAATTTGAAGAACGCTTAAAAGCTGTATTAAACAAAATTAAAGAATCAAATGGGGAAATCATTCTTTTTATTGATGAATTGCACAATATTGTAGGTGCAGGTCGTGCAGATGGATCCATGGACACATCAAACATGCTTAAACCGATGTTAGCTCGTGGTGAATTACATTGCGTTGGTGCAACAACACTGAATGAATATCGTAAATACATCGAAAAAGATAGTGCCCTAGAAAGAAGATTCCAAAAAGTATTGATTGAGGAACCAACCGTTGAAGATACGATTAGTATTTTACGCGGACTAAAATCTCGATTTGAAGCTCATCATGGTGTGCACATCTCTGATCCAGCCATCATCCAAGCTGCTACATTATCAAATCGTTATATTTCAGATCGATTCTTGCCAGATAAAGCAATCGACTTAATCGATGAAGCTTGTGCTTCTATTCGAATGGAAATCGATTCAATGCCAGTTGAATTAGATGATGTGCATCGAAAGATGATGCAATTAGAAATTGAAAAAACTGCATTAGAAAAAGAGACGGATCCAGTATCAAAAGAACGTCTAGTAAAGATTAGGAAAGATATCGAATCCTATAAAAAAGTTGAAAAAGATTTGAGAACACAATGGGAACATGAAAAATCACTCATCAATGAAATAAAACAAAAAAAGAGCACCTTAGAAGATTTACGAACTGAACTTCAAAATGCATTTAATGCGAGTAATTATCAAAAAGCTGCCGAATTACAGTACAGTAAAATCCCAGCATTAGAAAAACAAATCCAGGAGATGACTTTAGAAAGTCAAAAAGATGGACGTTTATTAACAGAAATTGTGACAGAAGAAAGTATAGCAGACATCGTCTCGAAATGGACTATGATTCCAGTTACGAAACTGATGAGTGGCGATAAAGAAAAACTACTTCATCTCGAAGAAACATTAAAGCGTCGTGTCATTGGTCAAGATCATGCCTTAAGGTTAATCAGTGATGCCATTATTAGACAACGAGCCGGTATAAAAGATGAAAATAGACCAATTGGTTCCTTCCTCTTCTTAGGGCCGACTGGTGTTGGTAAAACTGAAGTTGCTAGATCTTTAGCCGAAGCATTATTTGATAGTGAACATCAAATTGTTCGAATTGATATGAGTGAATATATGGAAGCACATAGTGTCTCTCGTTTAATTGGTTCACCTCCGGGATATGTAGGATATGATGAAGGCGGTCAATTAACAGAGGCTGTTCGCCGTAAACCTTATTCGATTGTTTTATTTGATGAAATTGAAAAAGCACATCCAGAAGTATTTAATGTTTTACTCCAAATACTAGACGATGGACGATTAACAGATAATCAAGGGAGAACGGTTGATTTTAAAAATACCATTATCATCTTGACATCAAATATAGGCAGTGAATATTTATTAAGCTATGAAAAATCAGCTCAAGATGATGTAATGAAACTCGTTAAATCAACATTTAAACCAGAATTCATCAACCGCATTGATGAAATCATCATTTTTAATGCTTTAAATCTCAAAGTTCAAATTGAAATTGCTCATAAGATGTTAATGGATTTTCAAGAACGATTACTCGAAAAGAATATTCACATAACGTTTGGTGAACAAATCGAAAAATTTGTTATCCAAAAAGGTTTCAATGATGAATATGGTGCAAGACCTTTAAAACGTTTTATTCAACGGCAAATTGAAACGTTTGTTGCAACCAAAATGATTGATGGTTCAATCATACCTGGTATATCTTACGAACTAATGGTTGAAGACGAACAACTAAAACTTACGTCTAATGAAAAAGGCTCAAACTAGAGCCTTTTTTGTACTTTAACATATAAATAATAATCATGTTCCAAATCATAAGGCTTTTCACTTAAGGATCCAAAACAATTAACTTTTAACTTATGAGTCTCCTCAAGTTTTAAAAAGTCATTCATTTGATATGGATAGAGAAATGTCATTCCTTCTTTTATACATTCTTGAGTTTCAAGTCGTGTATGAAATTCTATTTTTTGATCTAAAAACACATAATATCTGAAAAATTTAAAGTCTTCTTTTATAATCGGTTTCAGTTCACTCTTTTTTTGTTTTAGGATAGCATCATAATTTAAGAGCTGAATCCAAAATACACCATCATTCGAGAGCTTCGTTTCAATTGATCTAAAGAATTGATTAAATTCTTTCGGTTTAAGATGTGGTAGCGTATTTCCAAAACATGTAATCAAATCGAAAGTTTTTAAATCCTCTAGATCCAACATATTTTTGACTTTAAAATCGATAGTTGGAAACTTTGATTGAGCAATTTCAATCATATCAGAATCTAAATCTATCCCTAAAACATCAATATGATAGTCTTTAATGACTTTTGTTAATCGTCCAGTTCCACATCCAATATCGAGTGCATGACGATACAATCGATTGAAAATTGGGTTAAATAACTCTGGATTAAAATCGAAGATGCGATCATAATATACTGCAAATAATTGATACATTGATAAATTCATTTTAACGATATGTTTCAAACCAATTAGTGATTTCTTCTAAACGTTTCATACGACCCTGAGGTTTACCACTTCTTGAAAGTTCATGTGTCTCTTCTTTAAACCAAACAAATCTTGATGGAACTCCACGTTCTTTAACGATGGCATAAAGTTGCATCGCTTGTTCAATCGGGCAACGATAATCTTGATCAGAATGAATAAAGAGTAATGGTGTCTTAACGTTTAATGCATGTTTAAGTGGTGATTGTTCCCAAAGCTTATCCGTATCGACATTCGGATGACCATCAGTTTGATCTTTGGCAAAATAGAATCCAATATCTGAAGTTCCATAAAAGGAAATCCAATTTGAAATGCTCCGTTGTGTAGCCGCAGCTTTAAATCGGTCTGTGTGACCAACAATCCAATTTGTCATAAAACCACCATAAGATCCACCTGTCACATAGACTTTTTTTGGATCAATTTGTGGGTATTTCTTCATGACTTTATCAGTAATGGCCATCAAATCGTCATAGTCGATGGTTCCATATTTTCCTCGAATATCAGCAAACGCGTTTCCTTTACCATCACTTCCTCTTGGATTACAAAAGAACACAAAATATCCTTTATTCGCCCAAACTTGCATTTCATGGTAAAATACTTTTCCATATACTGTTTTAGGTCCACCATGAATATCTAAGATTGCAGGATAAGATTTATTTGAATCGTAATCTTTTGGAAGTAATACCCAACCTTTGACTTCATGAGATGGATATTTCACTAAAACTTCTTTAGGTTTCGCAACGTATAAATCTCTTAAAGCTTTTTGATTGTATCTTGAAATTTGAATAATCTTTTGAAGATTAAGATCAATACGATATAACTCTTGAAGTTTTTGTCGATATAAACCAAAAGCATAAATATCATGCTTACATAAAACGACACCATCAATGCTACCGTCAAAAGAATATTCAGTCTTAATTTCTCCTTTTAAATTGAGTGACATCAAATCGGTATGATCATCCACAGTTGCTACGAAAAACAATTTGTGGTCCTTAACGAAATGGCTTGATGATGGCCCTAAACGGCAATCAGATCCTACGGAATTACCAAAACCGGTATCAAATGATGCAAGTCGTTTTAAATTATTATTTTCGACTGTGAAAAAATCTTCATTTTGATTATTCCCATAATCTTTCATGTCACTTGCACGAAGGACAAGTTGATTGTCAATAAATAAGACTTGGCTCATTGAATAATCATCTTTTGTGTAAAGATTGTGATGGAGATATTTTTGATATTCATAGAGGTAAAGCTGATTGGTCAATGGTTTTGTATCTTGAACAGTTGAACCAATATATGCAATTCTTTTATTGACTTTGTCAACTTTATATGAATCTGGGCTTACAGATTCTTTATGAATAGGCATCATTACTTTTGTGTGAATATCATAAACCATTAAATAACTCTTTTTATTAGCAATAAAACCTGGACCATTAAAATAAAAAGGCAATTCATTAATTTCTTCGTAGTTTTTATCTTTTTTTAAATCATCTAAAACCTGTTTTCTTTCCTCTTCTTTACCATCTTTTAATTGAAACTGTTTGTCATTAAGTTTGGCACTTAATAATAGAGTATGGTCATCTAAAACTTCAACAATTTCAACTGGAATTGGAAATTCATAGGCAATTTCAATTTTCTTAGATTCAATATGAAAACGATAATAAATAGCTTTTTGCTCTTTCTTTGCTTTTTTATCCGCTTTTGTTTTTTCAAGTGGAATTAAAAGTGTATGATCTGTTTCATAGATAAAACTACTGGTCTTGTCTAAATTAAGTAATCTTTTATGCCGAGTTCCATCACTTTCATAAAGTTCATACATATAATCATTTTTTTCTAAACGCGCTTTGGCCAATAAAAAAGCCATTTTAGTTTGACTCGGATTTGCTGTTAATCTTGATACATATCGATAATTTAAAAAATCATTGAGCTCTAGTTGTTTCATCATCTACCATCCTTTGTTTTTATTTCTATTATAAAGCCTATGTTAATATTTGTCTAATTAAAAAATACCCCAATTGGGGTATTCATTAAATGACAAAGTTTCCTTTAGAAAAGACTTTAATCTCTTTTCCATCTTGCGTCAAACCGATAATTTCCATATCTTCACTACCAAACATGAAATCGGAATGCACCATCGAATTATTATAGCCTTGTTTAATCAATTCATCTAAAGATAAGTTCATACCATTTTTAACGTTCATTGGATACGCTCTGCCTAATGCCATATGACATGATGCATTTTCATCAAATAATGTGTTTAAAAACAAAATATTCGTATTTGAAATCGGCGAATCGTGACTAATTAACGCGATTTCACCAATATAGCGACTTCCTTCGTCGTTATTAAGTAAGTTTTCTAATGTATCTTTTTCTTTTTTAGCATCAAAATCTACCACTTTGCCATCTTTAAATTCCAACCAAAAATCTTCAATCAATTTCCCTTGGTAATTTAATGGTTTTGTTGCGTAAACTTTACCACGTGTCCCAAATTTATAGGGCATTGTAAATGTTTCTTCAGTCGGTATGTTTGGATTAAAATATGAGCCATTTGCAGCATGCTCTCCACCACCAGCCCATACATGGTCTTTAATAAGTTCAACAATTAAATCAGTGCCTTTATTGTTTTTAAAATGTAGGTGTTTAAAATTATAACGATTTAATAATTGATTATGCTTTAATAATGTTTCGTTGTGTATTTCCCATTCTTTAATTGGATCAGAAGTTAAACGAACACGTGATGCATCAAAAATAGCATCCCATAATTTTTCTACTGCTTCTTCTTCACCTAAATTTGGAAATACTTTTTTAGCCCATATAGGGTTTGATGCTCCAATAATCGTCCATTGTGTCTTATTACCCATTGAATGTTCTCTAACGAAACTTAATGCTTTTTGAGCAGCAAATTCAGCGGCTTGAGCTTTCTTAGAATCAACATCAGCATTTAGACCAGGCATTGGTGAAACAATTGAAATAAGACAAGCGCCTTGATTTACAAGATCTTTATATTGATCAATCAACCAACTCGGAATATTTTGAAGTTCTTCTTTATCCATGTGAATATATCCACTATGGGTCACATAATCATCATTCCAGCCAACGATGACTCGTTTCGCGCCAGCAAGATAAGCTTCCTCGACGACTTCTCTGACGATTTCTTTAGCTTCCGTTGTTGCACGAATAAAAACGACTTGATTTTTTTGAACATTTGCACCCACTCTTACAGCAAGTTTTGCAAGTTTGTTCATTAACTCTTTATTTGGCATGATATCTATCTCCTTATATGCTAAATTATAACATACGATTTCATATTAAAAAAGTGTAAACCGCTTGGTTCACACTTTAACACATTATTTAAATTGTTCAAATTTCTCTAGTATTTCATTTTGACTAACAGGTTTACTATAATAATATCCTTGAAAGTAATCCATATTCAATTTATTCATCAAGTCATGTTGTGCTTTGGTTTCAATACCTTCAGCAACGACTTTCATTCCAAGATGGTGTGCTAAGTCAACCATCGCTTTTAAAATAAAGATGTCAGACTGATTATCAAAGATTGATGTAATAAATGATCGATCAATTTTTACAATGTCAATTGGTAATTTTTGAAGATATGTTAAAGATGAATAACCTGTTCCAAAATCATCAAGTGCTATCGTAAATCCTAAGTTTCTCAGTTGTTTTAAAACCTCCAAACTACGGTTGATATCATCAATAATAGCTGTCTCTGTGATTTCTAAAATGATGTTCTTTGGATCAAATTTAAATCGATTCTTCCATTCGGAAATTCTATCAATAAATAAACTATCTGATAAAACTACGGTTGATAAATTTATAGAAACAAAGAAATTCTCATTTATTTTCCAAGCTGAAAAGTCTTTAGATGCTTGTTGAAATACCCATTCTGTTATTTCCTGAATAAAACCATTTTTCTCAGAAAAAGGAATAAAATCTAAAGGTGGTATATTTTTACCCTCAGAATTTCTCCAACGTAACAAAGCTTCTACTGATGATACTTCCATGGATTTAATATCCATTACTGGTTGATAAGCAACCGAAAATTCTTTGTTAGTTATGGCACTTCTTAATTGATTTGATAATGAAGCTTGATTTTCAATCGATTGAATCATTTGATAATCGAAAATAACAATTTGATCTTTACGATTAGATTTTGCGTGTGATAATGCAACATCTGCATGTCGCAATAATGATATATAATCTTTTCCATGATCTGGATAAAATGCAACGCCTACACTAAGGGTCACAAAATGATCAACCAAGTTTAAAGCATAATTCCCTCTCAAAGAATCAAATATTTTATCAATTTTCTTCTGGATGTCATTCCACTCTTCTGTTTCAACAATTAAAACAAATTCATCTCCACCCATTCGAGCGATGAAACTATCTTTTGCAAGATTTTTTGACAATCTCTCGGATATTAGTTTAATTAATTGATCACCAATATAATGTCCCATGCTTTCATTCACATGTCTAAACTCATCAATATCAAAATAAATGAATGCAAATTTCATATTACCAGTATTTTTTTTAATGATTCGTTCGACTTGTTGATGAAGTAATATTTTATTAGGTAGCCCTGTTAATTCATCAT
>JAFGTQ010000046.1 GCA_016934015.1 Acholeplasmataceae bacterium
AATATCAACGAGCATTTGTCTTGTGAACTGAGTTCCAAATTCTGGAATCGCATAGGATGCGACATCACTCATAATTTCTGCAGGTTTCACCCCAATCACGTCGGTTCCACAAAAAAGCTCATAGACTTTGGGATCATCTAAAGGAATGTCTTGTGCTCTATGGAATGGAAATTCATGTTCATGTTCCATCACATAGTCCATTAAGAATTTAATCATCGTGGGGTCATCATGACCCAAGATGTCAAGTTTAATTAAGTTTGCTTCAAAAGAATGATAATCAAAGTGTGTGGTCTTCCACTCACTACTTGTATCATCGGCAGGATATTGAATCGGAGTCACATCATAAATCGTTTTATATTTTGGAACGATGACAATACCCCCAGGGTGTTGTCCTGTGGAGCGTTTCACGCCTTCAATTTTCTTCGCTAAACGATCGGTTTGAGCGTTTCTAATTTCGATATTTTTATCACTAAAATAGCCTTTGACATACCCATAAGCATTACGTTCCGCGACCGTTTGAATCGTTCCAGCTCTAAATGTCTGGTCTTCACCAAGTAATTCTCTGACATAGGCATGCGCTTTTGATTGATATTCTCCAGAGAAGTTTAAATCGATATCTGGAACTTTATCGCCATCGAAACCAAGGAATGTTTCAAATGGAATATCATGGCCATCTTTTTCAAGTTTTTCACCACAGATTGGGCAAATATGCGTTGGAAGATCATAGCCTGATTGAACATTCTTAAAATAGGGTTGAAACTCACGTTGTTCTTTAGTTAATCCGTATTTCATAATTTCTTCTTCATTCAAATGAAAGGCTGTAAAATCACCATTTGGACAACGATAATGTGGTCTAAGTGGATTCACTTCAGTAATATCTAATAGTGTCGCCACTAAAGAAGATCCAACCGATCCACGAGAACCAACTAAATAACCATCTTCTAATGATTTTTTAACGAGTAAATGCGCCATAAAATAGTTCGGTGCGAAGTTATTATCGATGATGTTATTCAGTTCTCGATTCACCCTTTCACTCACCATTTGATGGGGGTTTTCACCATAAACATGGCTCATCTTATCATAGACTAAACGTTTCACTTCATCAGAAATCGATTCAATCCCTAATAAATCTTTAAATGCGTCATCAGGAAGTGAATAGAGTTGTTTTGGAAATGCTTCAATTGAATCAATCATTGAGTTGATGATATGCGTATTTTTAACAACAATCTCCGATGCGAGTTCTTTTCCTAAAAAACTCATCGACTTTAACATCTCTTCTGTCGTTAATAAGTATTGTTCAGGCATGTTGTCATATTTTTGTAACTCATGAATACCTCCCCCAACGAGAGGTGTTCTGATATAAATTTCACGATAGAGTACATCTGATTTCTCTAAATAATGGACATCACCGGTTGCCACCACGATCTTATCCAATTCTTTTGCGAATCTCACAATCTTTGAAATCGTCGCTTCAATGATCTCATCTGCTAGAGGTCCTAAATCTTCTTTTAAATGTTTATAGACTTGAGGAGGTTGAACTTCAATATAGTCATAATAACTCATAGCTTTCTTTAAGAAATCATCACCAGAATTTAATGCGATTTGAAAGACATCTCCATTACTACAACCACTACCGATTAATAGACCTTCACGATATTCTTCGAGCACAGATTTTAAGGTGCGAGGTCCACCAAAAAAATGGGTAGTAAGCGCGTCACTTATAATCTTGAATAAGTTTTTATAGCCCGTTTGATTCCGAACTAACACATTTAAGTGATAAGGTCTTGCATGTTTCCATGCATCTTTGATATCAATGGCCTCATTGATCCCTTGATAGGCCTTAATCCCTTTTTGAGAAAGATCTGCAAGCATTGAAATAAAGATTTGAGCGGTCACATTGGCATCATCATCTGCACGGTGATGTTGTTCTTGTTTGACTTTAAAATATTTGGCTACGGCTTTTAAGTTAAACCGTTTCAAATTTTCATGATAAAAATAACGTGCAAGATTCATCGTATCGATGACCAAAGGACGTTGAAAATCAAGGTTTAATTTTTTTGCATTTTCTTCAATGTGTCCCACATCGAATAATGCATTATGTGCGACTAAAATCGCATCTTTTATAAAGCTTAAAAAACCAGGTAGGGCTACTTCAATCTTTGGCGCACCCATCACCATATCATCGGTGATTGATGTGAGATTTGTTGTAAACTCAGAAATGGGTTCTTCTGGATTGACAAATGTTTGGTACCTTTCAACCACTGCACCTTGCACAATTTTCACAGCACCAATTTCGATAATCTTATCTCTGGTTGCTGATAAACCAGTGGTTTCAATATCGAAGACAACAAATGTTACATCTTTTAATAAGATATCTTTATCAGATGGTGATGTGATCACAAACTCATGTTCATTCACAAAATCGAGTTCCACACCATAAATAGGTTTAATATCTTTTCCTTTACAAGCTTTATAAATGTCAGGATAAGCATATAAGCCATTATGATCTGTAAACGCGATCGCTTCATGTCCCCACTTGATGGCTTGATCGACATATTCACTGACATCACTGACAGCATCCATGTTCGACATCTTCGTATGTAAATGAAGCTCAATGCGTTTTTCTCTTGCCTTATCCATTCGTTCTTCTTTTTTATTCTTTTCAATAAAGTTAATACCATTTGCGAAGACGACCACATCTTTTTGGAAGGTATCATAAGTTGCATTTCCTTCCACTTGAACAAAATCATTTTCAGATAGTGATTCTGCTAACTCTTTATCTCTTTCGTTTCTTAAAAATCGTTTGACATAGATAGCATCATCTTTATCAGCTAAGATGAAGGATAATAATGTACTATTAGTTAATTCTTTGACTTCTAATTTATAGATGTTTCCTTCTAATAAAAAATTCGTATCGCCTTTTTCATTTTTATATTTATCTAAACGGTATTGATCTAAAGGAATCTCTTTAATACTTACCGCTAAAGGGTTACTCTTTTTTGTAAATGATTTTTTCGTTTTTATTGGTGTTTTTTTAGCGATGGCTTGTTTTTGTGCCATCACTTGGTCTTGTTCTTCAATCGATGATTCAATGAGCTCAGAGGTCTTTTTTAAATCCTTTTTAATCTCCATTTGAATCTTGGATTGAATCCCATAAAATTGTAACATCTTCTCGATATCACTTAAGTATTCTTCAATATAGAGTGAATCACTATCCACCATGAGATAAAAATGATGGTCCTCATAACGCACTTTAAAGTTTTTTAAAACGGTATAACGCGCTTTTTGTTTAATCAGTTCAATGACGGCTTGATCAAAATAGCGTAAAGCATATTGATTTAAACCTTCATCATCAAGATAAGTCAAATGAACATCTACACCTAAAACAACTTTAGGAATTTGGAAATAACTTTTAATGGTTTGTAAGAAAGGCATAAGTGTTTCAGGTTCAACCACATTTTTGAGTTCAATGTCAAAAATCCAACGCTTATTTTTGACATCGATCGTCATGTTTTTAAGATTGGCTTCATTTAAAATGGGTGATTGAAATTTTGATTGTTCTAAGAAAAGTTTAAATTTGTCGTTTTTCATCGATAACCTCCACACGCAGATGCCGCATAAAACGATAAGCAATCACATGATAGATATAAACCACTAAAATACTGATAAATCCAAACTCAGTCAACTTAAAAAGACTTAAAATGAGTTGTGAAACAACATAAACGGTCATCAAATATAATGATATCTTATAGCGATAGCTAAAAGGAAGTGGTATTTGAATGGGGAAAATAAACATCATCATGGCAAGTAATAAACCAATAACAAAATAATCGGTAACACCAATAAAATAAATCATGGTTAAATCGACAACATAAGTTAAAGGATAGGTATCAATGATGGTTTTAACAGCTGTACTTAATTGAAAAAAATCGGTTGTTGAAGGATTTGAAAAATCAAAATTCATCAAATCTAAAGATTGATAGCTCATTCTTTCTTGTTCAATAGTTCCCATGTAGAGTGCTAAGCTATCAGATTCAAAAACAACATTAATGGTCATGGGAGAAATATCTTGTGTTCCCAAATAGATCGTAAAATATTCAAAGGTTGCTGATGTTTGTTCACTAGTGATGAGTTTTCCATCGACAATTTCCGTTTGATCTAATTGAAAATTCTTTTCGATTTCTTGAACCATGAGTTGATATCGATTGATATCCATTGATGGATCAGCCCATCTTTGAATCATTAAAGGAATGAGCAGTAAAAGCGGTAATAATAACGCATAACCGATAACGCGTGAAAAGCGGTCTTTCATAAAAAAAACCACTGCTTTGGGGTTGGATAAACTTGTTTGTAATCGTCTAAGCATAAGTTCAACTCCTTAGAGTTTTATTATATCATAATTGGTGCCTTATGATAAAATGAATTTGGTGAAACGAATGAATCTCATGAATGCTGAAAAACATTATAATACAATCCACAATTACTATTTAAATAAGTATCAAAAAAAGGTCTATAAAATTCCTTTAAATGGTGGATTCACATGTCCTAATATTGATGGAACCGTCGCTTCTGGTGGTTGTACTTTTTGTTCGTATATGGGCAGTGGTGATTTCGCAGGAGATAAACACGAACCATTAAAAACACAATTTGAAACGATTAAATCCATGATGGAAAAAAAGTGGAAAGATGGTTTATATATTGCTTACTTTCAAGCGAACACCAACACGCATGCTCCTTTACCAAGGTTAAAAGAACTTTTTGAAGAAGCGATATCACTCGATCCCAAGATCGTCATGATCTCGATTGCGACGCGTCCTGATGTCTTACCAGATGATGTCATTGATTATTTAAGAGAGCTCAATCAAAGGATGCCTGTTCAAATTGAACTTGGTTTACAAACTATCCACCAAGAAACATCAGATCTTATTAATCGTGCACATGATTTAAAATGCTTTGATGACGCGGTTAAAAGGTTAAGGAAGCATAACATTGAAGTCGTCGTTCATATCATCAATGGTCTTCCACATGAATCAAAAGAGATGATGCTTGAAACCGTTAAGCATATCAATACCTTGGATGTCCAAGGCATTAAAATCCATATGCTTCATCTCATGGAGAAAACCAAAATGGGCTATGAATATAAACAAAACCCATGGCCACTTCTTACACTCGAGGAATATGTCGATATCGTTATTAATCAAATTTTATGGTTACGAAAAGATATCATCATTCACCGTATCACTGGAGATGCACCAAGCGAAATGTTACTCGCACCGATGTGGACGAAAAAGAAATTTGTTGTGATGAATGAAATCGATAAGAAACTCAGAAAGTTAAATCTATACCAAGGAGATTATTATGAGAAGTCTCATCTGTGATTTATCACACGACATCATTAAACCCTACATTTCAAAAGATGATATCATGGTGGATGCCACCATGGGCAATGGTTTTGATACTCTATTTTTAGCGTCATTATCCAAACACGTTTATGCCTTTGATATTCAAGAACAAGCCTTAAGTGAAACCAAAAAATTACTCGAAAAATCAAAGATTCAAAATGTCACACTGATTAAAGATTCTCACGAAAATATCTTCGATTATGTCCATGACTTTAAAGGTGTATTTTTTAATCTTGGATATCTTCCGAAAGGTGATAAATCGATTACGACAAAAGTAGAATCGACACTTAAAACCTTTGATCAAATTATTCAAAGATTAAATGTTGATGGATTCATTCTTTATGTCATTTATCCTGGCCATGAAGAAGGCAATAAAGAATCTATTGCACTCAATGAAAAAATGAAAACACTGGATCCTAAGATCTTTAAAATCATTCGAATTGATCTTCCCTTCCAAAACAATCAACCACCCTATATCTTATGGGTCATTAAACAAAAAAGCGATCAACATTGATCGCCTTTTTGTATCATAAGGGAAAGTTATGGTCTTTGATTAGGATTGCCTTGGAAATCATCGATTTCATCATCTAGTTGTCCTTGGCGTTGTTGGATTTGATTCATAAATTGTTCAACTGCATCACGATGTTGGTTAATACGATTTTGAACCATTGCTCTTTCTTCTGCACGAAGTGCTTCAGTTTCAGCGTGGAATTCATCTCTTAATACCGCAACTTTATCTTGAAGTTCTTGTTCGAGTGCTGCTAGTTGTGCTTCAAGTTCAGTTGTATCTTCAGTGCTTTCTAAGATTTGTTGTTCTAATGCTTCAATTTGAGGAAGATATTCATCAAACAAAAGTTGTCTAGCTGCGAAGAATTCTTCTCTTAATAGTTGAGAAACTTCACGTTTTTCTCTTCTTGCATTTTGAACTACTTCCATCAATTCTTGTTGTGTCATTGCTAATGCTTCTTCTAATGTGAGATCACCACTTGCGACTGCGCTTTGTGCTAAACGATAGAAGCCTGGGGTGACACCATAGCTATTTGCTTCTTCAACATAGCCACTACCAAAATCTTTATCAATAGCTTTACCCATCATTGCTCTGTTTTTGAATGCTTCATTCACTGCTTCTTTGACACGATTTTGGATAGTTTCTCCAATTTGTGCCTGCATGTTAATCGTACTTACACTCACATAAACTTCATCACTTTCAATGTCGATATAGCCCATTGCGATAGCTGTTTCGATAATCAGATCAGTTGCTTCATCAATATTAAGTCCAATCACATCAATTTCAAGAAGTAATAATTCTGCATCTTCATTTAATGGATTTGCGTAAATTACTTTTTCTTTTGGTGTCACAATCAATTCAATACTTGGGTTAATATCCAAGGTTACATAAGAATCATCTGCTGATACGGTTGTTGCTTGGCATCCTGCCAATAAACCAATTACAGCGAATACGAATAAGAAACTCATTACAAATTTAAGTGTTTTCATTTTTAATACCTCCTTGTTTCACTTTATATACAAATGGACATCCATTTTTATTGGTGATTTTTTTAATTTCTTCCAAATCCTGCATTTGGTCGACCTCTTTCAACGTTGCCATATGTAAATGCTGGTCGTCCAGCGACTCTAACAGTAATACCATAATAATTGCCTTCTTCATTCTCAATGATTTCAACATCTAGTTCGCCTTCTTCAGTTGTATCATTTTCAATACGATACTCTATACGCATCATATTCTGTTCAAGACGAATTTGATAATTTCCTCTGGTTGTTCTTCCACTAAAGGCCATGTCAATTCTTTTATCTAATCCTTCACGAATCCATTTGAATTCAACTTCTTCTTTAATTTCACCTTGAAATTTTTGCCGATATAGAAAAGCTTGATCTGAATCTTTAATCGATGAAGTCACTTCGATTTCAACGCCTTCACGATCCGAAATCATAACCGTCATTTCACCCTTATTATCATCAGCTGTCGCTGTAAATAGATAAGGTATATCATTGGAGATGATTAAACCTTCTAAAGTAAATGTGCGTGTGCGTTTTTGAATTGATTCATTAAAATATACACCGTATTGTAACTGTTCATTTAATAAATCACTCGTTTCAAAAATTAATTGATATTGATAGTCAGCCAATGGTGATTTTTCTTTAAGAATAGAAAGTGATTCGTCAGAAGCTAAAAGTTGTTCTGCCCATGTAAAGAATGTTTCTAATGTTGGAATTTCTGATTCAATCTCACTCGCTTCAGTTCCATCATCGACCAGTAAAACGCCAGTAAGTTCATTACTTTTCATTTCGGGATTATTTTCAATCATAGTCACTGATGATAATGTGGATAAAGCAATTGTTTCATTATAAGCATCCACGTTAATTGGTGTACTAAATAAACCGAAAACAAAGAAGAACATGAAAACGGCTAGAACTGCTGAGAGTGATGGAAATAACCATTTTTTTAAATTTAATTCTATTTTTGGTTGTTTGATTTCTTCAAATTGGGCTTTCCCCACTTTTGATAAGATTTCAGATGACATATTGCGAATTTCAATATGATCAGCTTTATCTTTGATTAAATTGATGAGTTCTTTCTTTTTCATCACACATCACCTATTTCTTTTTTAAGCTTTTTAATGGCTTTATTATAAATCCAAAGCACCGTACCTAATGGTTTATCCATTGTGTCTGCGACTTCTCTAAATTTCAAATCATTGATGACATGAAGTGTCACCACTTCTCTTTCATCTTTATCAAGGATATCCAAAATCTTTAGTATCTCTTGATCATCTTCGATCTCTTCAACCGTTTCCTCGCTTGGAATCGTTTCAAAAATCTCTTCTGAAACAAATTCTTTTTTTCGTCTATTATACGTATTAATCGCTAAATTTCTTCCAATCCTTGATAGATACGCATAAGGGTTTTCATTGGAACGAAATTGATCAATTTTTTCTAAAAATTTGACATAGGTATCTTGCATTAGGTCTTCGGTCAAATCCTGATCTTTCACAATGGAGACAATCGCAAAAAAGACCTGTTTTTTTGTAAGTTCATAAAACGTGTCAAAAGATGAGTAATCTTTTTTTCTAAGCTGTTCAATAATCTCGTGTATTTGGTCCATACGTTTCCCCTACCATCTATACTACAAATGAGTATGCTTTTTTATTGGTAAAAATGTAAAAAACCAGGAGAATAACTCTCCCAGTCTTCATTAGTTTGCGACAATATTAACAAGTTTATTTGGGATGACAATTATTTTTCGAACAGTTAATCCTTCTAAATGTTTCTTCACATTATCATTTTCGAGTGCTTGTTTTTTAACCACTTCTTCTTGTTCATCAAAATTTGCCATAAAGCGCGCACGCACTTTACCATTCACTTGAACGACCATTTCAATTTCATCAACCTGTAAATATGATTCATTAAAGATTGGCCATTCTGCATAAACTAGTTCTTCACGGTTATTTAATATCGTTTCATTAATTTCTTCCGTAATGTGTGGGCATATCGGATTTAAAAGTTTCAAGAAAGTAATCGCTTGATCTTTACTTATTTTTTGATGTTTATAAACTTCATTCGTAAAAATCATCAATTGACTAATCGCTGTATTAAATGCAAGTTTATCAAAATCTTCTGTGACTTTTTTGATCGTTTGATGAAGTACTGTTCTTAATTCTTTTTGTTCGTCTTGGGTAATCTCAAATTCAAACATCCGCCATACACGATCAATAAACTTCTTCGAACCATTGAGTGATTCTGTAGACCATGGCTTTTCTTGATCAAGGGGTCCCATGAACATTTCATAAAGTCTTAACGCATCCGCACCATGAGAATCAATGATCTCATCGGGATTCACAGCATTCCCTTTTGATTTGCTCATCTTGGAGTGATCATGTCCTAAAATCATCCCTTGATTATAAAGTTTTGTAAAAGGTTCTTTCACAGAGACATAGCCTAAGTCATATAAAAATTTAGTCCAGAAACGCGCATAAAGTAAATGACCTACTGCATGTTCTGTTCCACCTATATATAAATCAACAGGTAACCATTGATCTAAAGCTTTTTTCGCTTCCATACTATCTAGAGGTAAGAATCCCAAATGACTCTTTAAAATGTAGCCAATAAAATACCAAGAGCTTCCAGCAAGTTGTGGCATCGTATTTGTATCACGTCTACCAGAAATACCTTTATAATCGACATAAAGCCAATCTTTCGCATTGGCAAGTGGTGATTCACCAGTGCCACTGGGACGCATATTTTTTAAGATTGGTAATTCAAGTGGTAAATCTTCATCATCGAGTAAATGTATATGTTCATGGGCATCATAAATCACTGGGAATGGTTCACCCCAATAGCGTTGACGTGAAAATACCCAATCTCTTAACTTATAAGTGGCATGTGCATAGCCTTGTTTTGACTTTTCTAAAAAATCAATAATTTTCTTTTTCGCATCTTCATTGTAAAGACCATCAATAATGCCTGAATTATAATGCATACCATCGCCAGTAAATGCACCAAGAGCTTCGCCTTGGATGACTTCAACGATATCAAGACCATGGATTTGAGCAAACTCAAAATCACGTTCATCATGAGCAGGAACAGCCATCACAGCACCAGTTCCATATTGAGGTAAGACATAGTCTGCAATCCAAATCGGAATCTTTTTATGATTGAGTGGATTAATTGCATAAGACCCTGTAAATGCACCTGTTTTTGATTTATCAACTTGACGATCAATTTCTGTTTTTTGTTTTGTTAATTCAATATAAGCTTTAACAGCCTCATATTCATCTTCATTCGTAATGGATAACACCAATGGATGTTCTGGTGCTAAAACGCAGTATGTTGCCCCATAAATGGTGTCAGGACGTGTGGTGAAAACATCAAACTTGGTGTTTGTTCCATCAATTTCAAATGAAATCATCGCACCTAGTGATTTACCAATCCAATTTCTTTGCATCTCTTTTAAATGCTCAGGCCAATCCAGTAAATCTAAATCTTCTAATAAACGATCCGCATATTCCGTAATCCGAAGCACCCATTGGCGCATCGCTTTTTTAACAACAGGATAGTTCCCACGTTCAGAAACCATTTTGCCATCGACAAGTTCAATTTCATCATTGGCTAAGACAGTACCTAAACCTTCACACCAATTGACTTCAACATCTTTTAAAACTGCTAAACCATTTTCATACATTTTCTTAAAGATCCATTGAGTCCATTTAAAATATTGTGGATCCGCAGTCGCGAATTCACGATCCCAATCAATCCCTTTACCAGATTCAATAATTTGGCGTTTAAAATTATCAATATTTTGATAGGTAAAACTTCTTGGGTCTTTACCCGTAGCTAAAGCATATTGTTCTGCAGGCAAACCAAAAGCGTCCCATCCCATTGGATGAAGCACATTGTAGCCTTGCATACGCTTAAAGCGACTGATAATATCTGTCGCTGTATAGCCTTCGATATGTCCAACATGTAATCCAGCCGCAGATGGGTATGGAAACATGTCTAAAACATAGTATTTTGGTTTAAGGTTATGGCTGCTTGTTTGAAACATTTTTTGTTCCATCCAATACTTCTGCCATTTCTTTTCGATAGTCTGATGATGATATTGCATATGTAACCCCTCTTTCGATACTATATTCTATTATATAATAACTAAAATAAAAAAGGGAATTTAGTTTCCCTTTTTTGAAATTAATTCTTTGATTCGATGTACTTCACTAGATCGCCAACCGTCTTTAAGTTTTGTGCGTCTTCGTCTGAAACTTGAAGGTTGAATTCTTCTTCAAGATTCATGATGAGTTCAACTGCGTCAATTGAGTCAGCACCGAGGTCTTCTGCGAGTCTTGATTCCATCGTGATCTTTTCTTCCGGAACGTTTAGTTCACTTTTGATCATTGCTTTGATGCGTTCAAATACCATTTTCTTTCCTCCTACTTGCAACAAATCTATTATATTTTATTTTGATGGATAAGTCAATCCAACTTGTTTGAGGGTCAAAATAATTTGTTAAACATCTGTCTTTTGACGTTTTACAGATCTTCCATAAAGTTCTGTAAATGTCTTAATCTTTTTAGATAACTTCGCATTCAAATCTTCTCTTCTCATGCGCCATACCCAATTATTTCCAGTAGTTGAAGGTATATTCATTCTTCCTTCTTGCCCTAAATTCAAATAATCTTGCATTGGAATGATTGCTGTATCTGCAACACTTGCTAACGTAGCTTTAATCAAGCTATCCACTTCAGATTTACGTCCAGCATGATTAATATAAGTTAAACAGAAATTACGATCTTCTTTACTTAATTTACTAAACCAAGTCTTACTTGTTTCGTTATCATGAGTTCCAGTATAGACCACCATGTTTTTCGTATGATGATGAGGTAAGAATTCACTATCAATCTTATGATCAAATGCGAATTGTAAAAGTTTCATTCCTGGAAAATTAGTATCTTTTAAAAGTTGTCTCACTTCAGGTGTAACAACACCTAAATCTTCTGCGATAATATTTGCATGTTCCACTTTTTTGTTAATTGCTTTAAATAAATCAAAGCCAGGTCCTTGTTTCCATACGCCAAGTCGTGCAGTTTTATGTCCATAAGGAATAGCGTAATAGTTTTGGAATCCAATGAAATGATCAATTCGAATCTTATCAAAGATTTCCATTGATGCTCTGACACGATCAACCCACCATGAATAACCATCTTTCTTTAATTGTTCCCAATTATATAATGGATTTCCCCATAATTGTCCGTCTTTTGAGAAATTATCTGGTGGTACACCAGCAACTTCAATAGGCATTCTCTTTTCGTCAAGTTGGAAATACTCTGGATTTGCCCAAACATCGGATGAATCATAAGATACATAAATGGGCATATCTCCAATGATTTCGATACCTTTTTTATTGGCATAAGTTTTAAGTTTCATCCATTGGTCATACGCCATATATTGAACAAATTGATAAAATAGAATATCCGTTTTTAATAGGCGACGATAAGTTGCCATCGCTTGTTTTTCACGTAAACGAATATGCTCATCCCAACTCATCCAAGAAGCGCCTTCATGATGCATCTTTAATGCCATGAAGAATGCATAATCTTTTAACCAATATTTATTGTTTTCGACAAATCGACGATATTTCATTTGCTTTAAATTGAAACGTTCAAAAGCTTTTCTTAAGATTGAAAAACGTTCGATATAAAGATCTCCATAAGATACTTTGGTTTCACTTTCAAACGTTGATACAATTTCTTCTTTTAAAAGTAATTTTTTCCGAACGAGAATATCGAGATCAATAAAATACGGATTATTCGCGAATGCTGAAAACGTTTGATAAGGTGAATCTCCATAAGATGTTGGTCCAAGAGGTAAAATCTGCCAATAGGATTGGTGACTCTTTTCTAAAAAGTCGACGAACTTATATGCATCTCTGCCAAATGTTCCGATACCATAACGACTTGGTAAGCTTGAAACGTGTAATAAAATACCTGATTTTCTCATGATTTCTCCTTTAGTTCAAGAATGACAGCTTGATATGGTTTTAACTCGATGTGTTGTCCTTTAATCATCGTTTTTTCATAATTTGATAGAATAATGTTCTCGATTGATTCTTTTAATTCGTAGATAACTTTTTGTTCTGAAAATGAGTTAATAACGAGTAAGTGATGATCTTGATCAATTCTTTCATAAACAAATAATTGGTCATCACTCTCAACAGGTTTAAATTCGCCATAAACAATCACATCTTTATAGGGACTCATCTTTCTAAGTTCAATGAGTTTTTGATAGTAATGAAAGAGTGAATCTGGGTTTTTTAATGCTTTTTCAACATTGATTTTCTTATAATTAGGATTTATTTTTAACCATGGTCTACCCATTGTAAATCCTGCGTTTATTTCTTTTGTCCACTGCATTGGGGTCCGTGCATTATCTCTTGATGTCATCGATGCTTTTCTTAAAGCTTTCGGTGGATTGTCCGGTTCTTTTATAAGTTCTCGGTAATAGGCAGCTTTACTTGAAATATCATTGAAATCAGTGACATCTTCAAACGGATAATTCGTCATCCCGATTTCTTCACCTTGATAAATAAAAGGTGTTCCTCTAAGCATATGAAGCATGGTTGCGAGCATTTTCCCTGATTCAAGTGGATATTTTGAACTTCCATATTGACTCATGAGGCGCGGTTGATCATGATTCAGCCAATAAAGCGGTAACCATCCAATGTCTTTAAACGCGAGTTGCCACGAAGTAAATGCATGTTTTAAAGCTTTAACATTCGTTTTTAAGTGTTTGGGTTTATCAATTTCAAAACCATTATTACACCAGTTATGATCAAAATTAAAAACCATGGATAATTCATTTGAGTCAAATGAAGCATATTTGATGCCTTCTTCGATTGAAGCTGATCCACCGACTTCACCAATCGTCAAACAATCAAGTTTTGAAAATATTTCTTTATTTAGCTTTTTTAAATACGTATGAACTTTTGGTAAATTTGAAAACTTGAACCAATCCAAAGGATATTGATCATCTGAAATATGAGTATCTTCAAATGGTGCACGATCAAGATGAGATACTGCATCAATTCTAAAACCATCGACACCAAGATCGAGCCACTGGTTAGCTACCTCAATCATCGCTTCATGAACCGCTTCATTTTTCCAATTCAAATCTGGCATTTTATTTGAAAATATTTTCATATAATAACTATCAGTTAGCTCATCATAATGCCAAGCACTACCACCAAAGAAAGAACCCCAATTGGTTGGTTCAACTTTAATGCCATCTTTCATTTTGCCTTCATGCCAAATATAATAATCGCGATAAGGGTTATCCAG
>JAFGTQ010000047.1 GCA_016934015.1 Acholeplasmataceae bacterium
CATCACAAACTTTAGTAACTTATAGTTATGTTGAAGCTGGAACTAATTTAGGTACGATGATTCCAGAAACTTATGAAAATGGTGTTTGGACGTATAAATGGGTTGGCGATTATATTAAAGATGGTGAAAATTATACCCCAATTGGTCATTACCATACTTCAGGTATATACAATCCTACATTCTCAACCACCGCATCTACTTATTTTGCAAATAACAGAAATCAACAAGTTCCCCATCTCTATGATCGCATAACGACAGTTGCGAACAATCCAATGAATTATATATTCAATCCAAAAATTTATAATCGTACAGGAACAGGTGCTGCAATGAAATGGAATGGTACTGGTTTTACAGTCACATCAGTAAATTCTCCAGTTTCTGCAGGTTATGGCATGTATCGCGAATATGAACCTTATGATCCATCTCCACCATCTTATAGTGATACAGGATACGAATATGTTGGACCCACACAATATGAAGTAACTTATATTCAAACCAATCCAACACCAACAACCGTTTATGACAACACGACGATTCAATTTAATGCCAAACTTGAAACTGATAGTTACTCAATTTCACAAGGTTCTAGTTTTAATGCTGATGGCACACCTGTGACAGATTTTGTAACAATTCCTAGAAGCTATGGGGTATATGATGTACTCTATGATGGAAATGGTCAATTTCTCGATACACTAGAAGAACATTATGGCATGGTGCGCATTTATGCACCAAATTATTCTGAACTTAATCCAACGGCTTATCGTGATTATCAAATTCGTATCATTCGTACCGCTGATCAAAGCCTTACAGGATTAGATGTCTTAAATGTTGATGGAACCAATGCATTACCATCACCTATGTCTAACTTTTTAGATGTTACATCAACCGAAGACATTTACTACAAAGAAGAAAATGAACTAGGTTCAATGATATTTAATTATCGCATTTTAAATAGTTATAACGGTTATAATGTTTTACCACTGATTAAAATTTATGATTTAAATAACAACTTAGCTGAAGTAGATCCATCGCTTTATAGGTTGTTTGGTGGAATTGTCATTAACACGAATGATTTTAATAACTTGACAGGTGTTTGGGGTGAAGGGTATTTTGAAGGTACTTTAACCATTAGTGACATGATGAAAGCCTCTGATTATCTTTTAGAATTAACACTCATGACTGGAGAGATTGCACTTATCAATTTTACTAAAACACCTTCGAATGAAGCTAAAATACGTGAAATGACGTTTAGAGATGATGTGTATACGATTGATGATGGTATTACAAATATCACCCATGAAATCCCTTATGGTATTTATTATAATGCTAGTGATCCATTTACATCATTTGTGAATTTCACAAATGTAAGTAGTTTGGTTAATATTAATTTTAATCAACTTATCGGATCGAATTTACCATCATATTTACAAGGTTTAGTCATTTCTCCTTATTCAACCATCGAATCGATTGATATAGAAATCGATGAAACTTTAGTCAATCGTTATCAATATATCATTACCTATCATATCTTAGCTGAAGATGGTGTGACATCCACTGATTTTGTCCATCGATTACAAGAGCTAGAACCAGTAAGTCAGGCAAACTTTATCTATCTAAATGGTGGTGAGATTCAACGACCACTTCCTGAACTCTACATGCGTTATAATGATGCACCTACGCTTCGTTTGGAATACGCATTAAATCGGATCTATTTTAGTCCAGAAGAAATGATTGACGTTTCAGTTGATTTTACACCTTCACTCGGTGAAGTGATGGCAGTTGAAGACTTAGACTATTTCATTAGACCACTTTATGGTATTGGAACAGAAGTTGATTTTAATCAACAAATCCCAATTGGTGCATATACGATATCCGCTTCATTTAGCCGTGAAGTCACAGTATTAGGAGAAATATTAAGTTGGCAAGCAACTTTTGAATCTGTGACGATTACTAAGTTGAAAAATGATGATAGTTTATTAAAAAATATTATGTTTGTTTCAGAAACAGTATTCGGTGGTTTTGATACGATTGTTGATGTGACTGAAATTGATGAAATAAGTTATGCAAACTATTTAATGTATCCATCTACCCGTATCATTAATGTTCTACCGACCACAGGTATTTATTATGGAAGTTATGATAACTATCAAACTTATTGGATTATTGGACAAGTTCAACGTACCAATTTAACGGCATACCAACCTACATTTGAAATTCCGGATTATGCAAAGATTAGAAGAGTTGTAGACTTTGAAAATAATCATTATGATTATCAATCGACCAATTTATATGCCGATTTCACTATTTATGAAGAAGGATTTAACTTTATATTGTATCGTGTGTATGCCCATGATTATGACGAAAATCCAGATCATTTCACAGACTATTATGTTTCAGTCCAAGATGTGACAAACAATATTAAGTTCAATTTGACTGTGATTAATGAAACTGATACGGTCATTGATCGTGTGTTTGTTAGAATCAAGATCTATCCTTATAGTGATGATTATTCTGGTGAGTATGATGATGCTCTTATGCAAGCATCCATGTCAACATTTAGTTATTATGATGCTTTAACGGATACTTATATCAATCCGCAGTTCCAAACAACAATGGGTGGAACCTATGCGCTCGAAGTGGACTTACCCGAAGGATTTAGGTATGAAGTAGAACTTCAAACATCAACTATTATTGGCGGTGGATTCTATCTTGAAAGTTCAATTTTACCAAGAAAATATTATGTGACCGTTAGAATTTATGACGATACAATTCCAGAAATCCCATGGGGATTACACAGAGAATTTGATTATGAACCACAACTTATAGCATCATAAAGCCCGCAATCGCGGGCTTTATGTTTAAGTGATTAAGATGATTCCAATGATGAGTGCTGTCGCTCCTAACACAAAGATAAGAATGTTATAACCTGTTTTAGTGAGTAACTTAATCAATATTTCTGCTTTTTTCATTCGGTAGAAAAATGGGAATTGTAAAATCAAACCAAGTAACATAAACACACCATAAACAATGAGAACAATCGCTAAAGTTTCCATAAGATTTCCTTTCTTATATTTCTTTCTTTTTGATATATATTTTATAAAATAATATAAACAATAAAAGATTGACTATGATACCCAAGATGAAATAGATGTAAGATTCCTTTAAGAAATAGTCAAGGGGCATAAACTGCATCGAAAACAATCTTGCTGTCCAAAATCCTGGAAAGATACTGATGAGTAACTCTTTCCAATCGGTTAAAAATAATGCGGCGATTGGAACCATGAGGATGAGTCCAGAGAGTTTCATGATGACGAAACCTTCCACTTTATTTCGTGATATAGATGCAATCAGCATGGCGAGAATTGGACCTTGAATCGGTGCTAAGATTAAAATAAATAGAATATCAAGTAGTGAAGCTTGGGTGAAATAATCGACTGAGATTAAGATCAGTAATGTTGAAATTATACCAAAGACATAGCTCAATAATAATTTAAATAATACATAGAGCCTTACAGATATCGGTGTAATCTTTAGTGAGAGTAAGACGTTGTCATCTTGATCATCCAATAGTGTAAAAGAAGTGACGACACCAAAGATAAAACTATTCATTAATAGTAAAGCTAAAAAGGTAATATCTGAAGCTAAAGGGTTTATATCATTTAAATATGGGATAAGAAAATATGAAACGATGGATATGATAATGGGGTAGACTAAGAAGAAAGCATACATTTTATCACGGATCATATTTTTAAGTTCATGGATCATGACGAGTTTAAACATGATTACACCCCACTTTGTCTCACAGCGTAAGCTTTGAATTTTGGTTTAATGTAAAAGAAATAACCAAAGATGCCATAGATTAATAAAACCGCACATCCAACAAAGAAACGCCATGTAGTAGCTTCACCAAGCCCAACAGCAATCATTTCAATCGAGGCTTGAGAAGGTGTGAGTAAAAGAATATATCCCCATATATCCCCTTGAATCACGTTTAAGTAGTAAAGCCCTGATGGAATCACTAAGATAAATGAATAAAGCATAACGCCTAGTAACATCGATGTAAAGTCTTTGGTGTGAAAGGAAAAGACAAATCCTAATAAACTGTGGAATGCTACAGAAATGATGATTGATAAAATAATGATTGGCCAATTCACAACAATGTCTTTTACAAAGAAGAAGACGATGATAATTAACATGGAAGAAAAGAGCATGTGTAAGACATTCGCGATTACTTTAGAAAGGATGAGTTCATCATCAGTGGTCGGTGTCACGAGCATCGTTGAGATGGTCGACTCTGTCTTTTCAAAAAACATAATCGCACCCACATATAGAACTGCCATCATAGTAGCATCTATCATAATGATAAAGGGTAACATTGTTTGAAAGAAGTTCAAATCATCGATGAAATAAAGCAGTAAAAACCATATGATGGCAACGAGCATACTCACCATTGTCACATTGTATTTTGTGAGTCGTTGAAGTTCACCTTTTATAAGAATTAATAATCTATTCATGGCTATTTAAACCAACGCCAGTGACTTTGATAAATATTTCTTCAAGCGTGGTTTCTCCACTGTGAAGTGTTTCGATGTCTTTCGTTTTTAATAGTTCTAGAAATTCTTCATTAGAACCAATATTTTCCATGGGAAATTCTTTTGTAACGGTATGGTTATTTTCTTTATATTCGAGTTTCATGATGCGTTTTCCATACTTAAGTTTTAAGTTACGTGGACTATCCATTTCGATGATTTTTCCATCTAAAATGAAAGCCACTCGGTCACAGAGTTGATCAACATCACTCATGATATGACTCGTTAAAAAGACCGTACCTCCAGCTTTTTTGAATGCTCGAATCATGTCTTTTAATATCATGGCATTTGAAGGATCTAAACCGTTAGTTGGTTCATCTAAAAAGAGCATTTCCGGTAAATTGATCATGGCTCTGACGAAGTTTAAACGAATCTTCATTCCCTTTGAATATTCACCGACCATTTTATCACGGTCTTCCCACAGACCTACTTGTTTCATTAGAGATTCTACATCGTTTTTCTTTTTATAGAGTTTTAAGAAAAATTCAATATTTTCCATCGCAGTCATTTTTGAAAAGTGGATGGGCATTTCGAATGAAACCCCAATATTTTCAAAAAATGAGTGGTCTAGTTCGGCAATATTTTCACCATTATAAGTAATGAGGCCTTGATAATCTTTTAAAAGTTTAATCAAGATTTTTTGGGTTGTAGATTTCCCAGCACCACTGGGTCCTAAAAATCCAAAAATTTCACCTTTCGCGATTGAAAATGATAAGCCTTTGATGGTTTCTTCTTGATTCTTTGGGTAAGTAAATCTAAGATCAGTGACACTAAACATCTGTTTCCATCCCTTTCTTTAATAGGTCGATTAAGACTCTAATTTCCTGTTTGTTTTTTGTGATTTCTTCATCACTTAAATTTTCATAATAAATTGGTTGATTAATAATTTTTACAATAATTCTAGCAAGATGTTTAACGTCTATATCTCGCTTGATAAAGCCTTTATCCACATCTATCTGAATCCAATTTTCAAACGTTTGATTTGCCATCTCAATAGATTTAATAGCCATAGGATGAGTTCTATAAAAGTTAGATTCAGCTAATTTTTGTCCAATCTTTGTAATCTTTGGATACTTGATTGCAAACCCGAAACTTGAGGTTAAAATATTTTCTA
>JAFGTQ010000048.1 GCA_016934015.1 Acholeplasmataceae bacterium
CTGATGATTTTGATAAGAAAATGTGCTCATCTTATTCACCTATAAAGCCAAGCTTAACGGCTTCTTTTCTTAACTCATCACGGAATTTTGGATGTGCAATACTAATTAAGAGTTCAACACGTTCAGCAACCGATGTTCCTCTAAGTGAAACACCACCAAATTCAGTTACCACATAATCGACATCTGCACGAGAAAGTGTGACTGCTGCACCTGGTTTTAATGTAGGAACAATCTTTGAAATTTCTTCGCGTTCTCCTGTTTCAGGATTTTTAGCGTTTGCTGTTGAGTAAAGTGTAATAAAACTCATACCATTCTTAGAATTTTGAGCACCAATTGCTGTATCTGCTTGTCCGCCAGTTCCAGAAAATTGCTTATGCCCAATCGACTCAGACGCTACTTGTCCTGTTAAATCAACTTCAATGGTTGTGTTAATTGATACTTGATTGTCATTTAAACCAATAATTGCTGGATCATTTACATAGTTACCATTTAAAATTTGAACTGAGGGATTATTATCAATAAAATCATACAGCTCTTGCGTTCCTAAAGCGAAACAGCACACGTGTTTACCAACATGCGTCTTTTTCTTTTTACCATTCGCTGCACCTGCTTTAACAAGATGCATTAAGCCGGTTGTAAACATTTCTGTATGAATTCCTAAATCTTTTTTATGGAGTAATGCATGTGCAACTGCATTCGGAATACCACCAATTCCAAGTTGTAATGTGGAACCGTCTTTTATCTTACTCGCAATAAAATTACCAATTGCTAAATCTTTTTCATTTGGAACTGCATCGGGTAAGACCGGTGGCATGTAGTCTGCATGAACGACATAATCAATTTCACTTTCATGAATTTCTAAATCTCCAAATGTTCGAGGAAAATTAGGATTGATTTCTAAAATGACTGTATCAGCTAGTGCAATGGCTTCTTTCTCATATACATTTGAAAGTGAAAGTGAAAGATATCCATGCTTATCAGGAGGTGTTGCTGTCCCAACAAAGATGTTAGGACGTGCATGCATGAAACGTTTACGACCAGCTAAGTGTAGATGGTTAGGAATAAAGCTTATATTCCCGTTTTCATGCACTTTTCTCAAGTTTGCAGCATAAAACCAGCTGTCAAGTGAAAATGAAGATTTATAAACGGCATTCATAAAGAAATCACCATTTTCAATTGGTAAACAGTTTGTCACTTTCACACCCTTCACTTGATCTGCGATTTCATGTAGAGCTTTGATAAATAACTTAGGTTCAGCACCCGCCATACCTAAAACAACGGTATCGTTTGATTTTACTAAACGAATCGCTTCTTGTGTCGTGATTATTTTTGGTTTTTTCATGTTAGCCTCTCTTTTGCTTTAAAAGTAATGAGGGGAGAGTTTCCCCTCCCCTACCTACTTAATGATGTTAAATTATTTTGCTTGAATTTCTACAAGTTCTTCGATGTCTCTAACTTTTGCCCAAGCTGGAGTTCCACTTGATAAATCAAGTTTAAGTAATGCCATAGATGCAATACCCCAACGTTTACCACCTGTGAAATCAACAGTACCTGCCATTGGAACGCTTAATGCTTCAGATTCCATAGCTTTAATGTATGATTCCCAAGTTAATTCGTTTGCTCCAACACGTTGTAAACCTTTAACAAAAATGTCTGCTGCGATAAATCCTGCCATTGCGAAAGCATTCGCTGCATATTGAGGATATCCATTTTCTGACATAACAGTTGCAAAGTACCAGTAATCAGCTGAGAAACCGGCAACGCCTTCAGGATCAACGATATCAACCCATGCATTTGCATACATTGGGAATTGATAATCAACAGTTGCATCCACTGAAGTTGCATCTGCGTTTACATAGGATGTAAAGACAGGAACTGTTAAACCAATACGTTGCATTGCGTTCACTGCTGCTTTAAATGGAGCTTGGTTTGATGCAAGAATAACGGCTTGAACACCATTACTGATGAGGTCAAGAATCGCTGTATTTAATGCTGCAGAATCTGCTGCTGAGAACGTACGGTAAACCATATTTCTTGTTCTTCCTTCAACTGCTGCTTGTGCTTCAATACCTTCTTTAATGGATAGACCATCAAGAGTTGTTGTATATAAAACACCGACTTTAGCTGTAGAAGAAATCTTTTGATCGCCATTTGGTCCATATAATGATTCATTTAATGCACGAGCAGTCATGATACGTCCATCAGTCTTATAAATTGGTTGAACTGCCATCACTGGATTAAGTGGTGATTCTTGGAAATATAATCCGTTCACACCAGTTGCTGCATAAACCATTGGAACACCAGTTTCTTGGATATAACCTAAAGTTGCATCCACAGTGTTTGTACCGAAGTGACCAACTAATGCGAAAATATTATCTTCTTCAACTAAACGCTTCGTATAAGTTAGACCAACAGATCCAACAAATCCGTCATCATAAGTGACAAACTTAAGTTGACGACCATTGATTCCACCTTGCGCATTGATCATCTTGAAATAAGCGTCGATTGCTGCATTAAATGGAACACCTACTGCTGCAAAAAATCCTGATGTAGCGGCTGTATTCCCTACAACGATTTCAGTTGCAGTAACACCTTGTACGAGAATATTACGTACAGTGTATGGGAAAGTTGCAGTTTTACCTTCAAATGTTACAGTTGCAACACCATCAAGTTTAACTGCTGATGAAACGAATCCTGTTAGATCATATGTAGTGACATTTTCTTTGTCTCCTGTTGAATAAACAGCTTCTACAACTAATCCTTCAGCTTCAAATGTTTCGCCTACTTTATAATTTTGTTTATTTGGTAGTGAAGTAAGTGAGATTTGAATCAATTCTCTGTCTGCATTTGGATCGAATACTAAGGCTGATAAAGTAACTTGTTGCCCACCAAAGGAAATGGTGACTGTCTTAGATCCAGGTACAGTAGAACTAAATCCTGAAACTTGTAATTCACTTGCAGTTAAAATTTTTTCTGTTCCATCAGAATAAATTGCTTTAACTTGTAAACCTGCTGTGCTAAATTCTTCATTTAATTGATACTCAGTCTTTGATGGTTGAGTCAAAATTTGAAGACTTGTCACTGTAGCTTCTTCAACTGGTGGTTCTTCAGTTGGTCCGCAAGCTGCGAGTCCAACAAGTCCAAGAACGACAAGTGCTAATAATAATACTCTTTTCATATTTTCTCCTTCATTTTTGCCATTCGGCATATTGTTATACTGTTTTCACAGTTTTAAACCTATTTTTTTGAACCTAAGTAAGCATGGATAAGTTCTTCATCTTCGAGAAGTGCTTGTCCAGTACCTTCTTTTTTAACAAGTCCTAATTCCATTAAATACCCATAATCTGCGATTTTCAATGTTTGATACGCATTTTGTTCAACGATAAGGACGGTTGTCCCTCTTTTTTTAATTTCAGTGACAATATTGAAGATATCGCGAACAATTAATGGTGCGAGACCAAGTGAGGGTTCGTCTAGTAATAATAATTTAGGTTTTCCCATTAATGCTCTTCCAATTGCTAACATTTGTTGTTCTCCACCTGATAAAGTTGATGCTTGTTGTTTTCTGCGTTCACCAAGGATTGGAAAATATTGATACACTTCTTTTAAGAGTTGATTTACTTGTTTTTGAACTGAAATCTTCTTTTTATATTCTTGTCCATCAATGGTGTCTGTGATGATTTCTGGTTTTAATGCATAAGCACCGACTCTCAGATTTTCTTCAACGGTTAATCCATAAAATAAGAGGCGACCTTCTGGTGATTGTAAAATGCCTTTTTGTGCAATAACATGTGGGTCTTTATTGGTAATATTTTCGCTTTCAAATAAAATGGATCCAGATTTTACACGGGTTCCTCCCGAAATACTACGGATGAGCGAAGATTTACCAGCACCATTAGCGCCAAGTATGGCAACTATTTTACCTTCATCGACATGAATATTAATTCCTTTAACTGCCCTAATTATACCATAATCAATCACTAAATCTTTAACTTCTAAAAGTGCCATATTATTCGCCTCCTAAGTAAGCTTCTTGGACGGCTTTATTATTTTGAATTTCAACAGGTTTACCTACCGTAAGCATTTTCCCAAAGTTAATTGCACAAATAGTGTCACAAATACTCATAACGAGCCCCATGTCATGTTCAACTAAGAATATAGTCGCATGATATTCTTTTTGAATGGTCTTGATAGTTTCTGAAAGAGCCACGGTTTCGGCTTCATTCAAACCAGCTGCAGGTTCATCAAGAATAATCAAACTAGGATTTGTCATCAATGTACGTGCAAGTTCTATTTTCTTTAATACCCCATAAGGTAATCCAACAGGATAAAAATGCATGTATCCTGATAAACCTAGGTCGTTTAATATTTTTTCTGCACGTTTTTTAAGGATTGCTTCTTCTCGTTTATATGCTAATGTTTGGAACGAATGAGAGAAGAAATTTGAGCGATATAAACTATGTGCACCAACTAACATATTATCTAGGATGGATAATTCCCAGATAAGCTCAACATTTTGGAATGTTCGAACAATTCCTTGTTTGATGACATTATGAACTTTAAAGTCATTGAGAGAAACAATGTCATTTAATCGGTTACGATACCAAATATTTCCTTCATTTGCTTTATAGAACTGTGTAATGCAATTAAATACGGTTGTTTTTCCGGCACCATTTGGTCCAATAAGGCCAAATATTTCACCTTTTTTTACATCTACTGATAAATTATCAACGGCTTTTAAACCTCCAAATTGCATGGTCAAATTGCGAATTGATAAAATTGTATCTGGGTCCATGTCAAATCGATCTTTTTCTTGTTGTGTTAATGCTTTAATTTTTTGATGCTTAATTTCAAGGATTGACTTTATTTTTTGAACTTCAATTTCTGTTTTATGCGTTAGCTTATCCAACTTCAATAAATTACTTTTCTTAAAATCCTCATTATATGTTTCGATGTTTTTCTTGACATCAGATTTTAATTGTTCGTAATCTAATTTATTTTGTTTAATTTCATGCGCTTCATAATTTCTACTTGCATATGTTTTTCTTAGTTGTTCAATTTTCTCATCAAGTGATTTTTGAATGTTTTGGATCTTTTCTTGTGCGCTTAATTTTAACGCATTTTGAGTCTGTTCATCTTTACCCTCTAGTTGACGGGAAAGTTTAGCACGCACAACACGCATTTTTAAATCTGCACTCTTTTTTAACTTATTTTCTTTATCATGCGTCATGTAATCAATGTAATCTTGATTTGATAAAGTTTTAATTTCGGCTTCAATAAGTTCTTGATTAAAACCGTTTTGAATTTTTAGGCTTCCCTTTTCACGATTTTTTATCAATCGTTCCTTATAGATTTCTAAATAATCCTCTTTAAGTGACATTTGATATTCGAGTTTAAAGATTGATTTTTCAAGAAGGATCTTCTGAATGCTGTTAATTAGATTTGCCATAACGATACTCCTTCCATCCATTAATCAATTTTTTCGAAGTATTGATCACAAAACCGCGAATATCTGTAAATAGTTTAATGACACCACCAGGATAAAACATGACAACAAATATGATCAGAGCCCCACTAAACATTAAGTGTGCGTTACTAAATTTCATGAAGAATGGAATGCCTGATAATACAATGTCTTTTAATCCAAATACGATGAAAGCACCAACTAGAACTCCCCAAATATTTTTGGTTCCTCCGATAACAACCGCAGCCAAGATGTTAAGTGATAAATCAATACCCCAGTCTGCTGGATAACTTGATGTAATACGAATCATATTGAGCATGCCACCGATCATCGCGAATAGAGTTGCGATTAAGAAAGCCATGAGACGATATTTTAAAATGCTAATTCCCATTGCTTGAGCAGCAGATGTGCTATTTTTAATCGAAAGCATTGCTCTTCCTGTTGGACTATTAATAATATTGATAATCCAAAGCATTGAAATGATGGTGATAACCACAATAACATAATACATTGGGTTATAGATTTGAGTGTTCGAACTGTTTAATCCTAAGAATCTGATACCTTCATTAATTCTCATGCCTAATGCACCACCAGTGAGTGGTGAGTTCAGGAAGAAATTTCTTAAGATTTCAGCTAACCCAAGAGTTACAATTGCTAAATACATTCCTTCAATTCTTAACGAGATGATCCCTACAATCATGCCTAGCCCTAATGAAATCACAATCCCGATGATAAATCCAATTTCTGTGGGAACTCCTTGAGTTTGATATAAATACCCAATTAAATAAGTTCCTAGCCCCATGAATCCTGCAGTCCCTAAAGATGCAAGACCTGTATATCCAAGTAATAAGGTAAATCCAAGTGCAACAATATAACGTGTGAGCACTGGACTTAAAAAGTTTAAAATTGATGGACGAATGATGCCCGTGGATCCAATCACTTGTAATAATATGAGAAATACACCAAGTAGAAATACTGAGAAAAATGGATGTTTAATAAATTGTTTGTATCGCGTATTGATTGTATGGCTTTTCATTATTTTTTCGTGTTCAAGTTTCATGGCTACACCTTCTTTGCGATCTTCTTACCAAATAAACCGATTGGTTTAATTAAGATGACGATTAAAATAATGATGTATACGAATATTTTATAGTACACACCTAAACTTCCATCACCAATTTGATAAGTAATGATAAACGAAATTGTATTCATTAACGGAATAAGAATTGCTCCAACAATCGGTCCAAAGAATGTGGAGAAACCTCCAAGTATCGCAGCTAGGAAGCCATTGACTTGCATTTCTGTCATCATGTATGAAGAAACCGTTTGATTGGTTGCATACATGAGTGCACCTAAAGAACCTAGTGCGCTCGCAATACCCCAACTCATCGCTGTGATAAATTTCGTATTGACACCCATCATGCCAGCAACTTTTTCATTTGCTGCCGTTGAACGAACGCCTAGTCCCCATTTGGTATATTTTAATGCAATAAATATAATCGATATAACGATGGTTGAAACCACAATGGAATAAATGTGATTATGCTGAATAATCATATTCCGATCACCAACAGCAACAATTGATACACCTTTGAAGAAATAAGGGATAGATGGCATGTTTAATTCTGCGTTGAAGAAAAGCGTGGGTAATAAACCCATTAAGAATAAGACAACACCCATCGTAATCATTTGTTTCGTTAGAATTGTGGTAAATTTTGATTTACGAATAATCATGGTATCAATAAAGATACCTAGTAAAAACCCAACCGAAATCCCAGCAATAAATGAGATTAAGGTCATAATGAAAACATTTCCTTCAGGATTATTTCGCAACAAATAATTGTTATATAAAATCGTCGTCACATAGGCAGCACTTGATGAAATCATACCTTGCGCAAAGTTTGTTGTAAATGAGGTTCTAAAAATCAAAACAATCCCGAGTGTCACTAGTGCAAGTGATGCAGCATCTGCAAACGCTGGAATTAAACGATTCAAAATATCAATAAATCCCATATTTTACCCCCATTGAATAATATTTGCTGCCCAAACATAACCAATGCCTGCAGCTAACATGCACACAACTGTGCCATCTTTTACTTGCCCACTTTGTAGAGCAAGATGTAACGATAAGATTTGATCGATTTGACCAATATGACCATAATTTTCTAGATAAATCGATTGATCCTCACGTAAATTAAGTTCTTGGAGCATCGCAACGTGTCCAGAGCGCTTCATATGAAGGATGTCTAAATATCCAATGTCTTTTCGTGTCATATTTGATTTTCGAAGGGATTCATCAATACAACGATACCAATTATTCATGGAAACTTCATTGAGACGATCCTTCATTTTCTGCGCATCCATTAATCTAAGTGATTTTTTGGATTCATCGAGATTAGCCAGTGAGAGCGGGTTGCATTGTCCGCCGATCTCAACGCCAGCTGTTCTGGATAATGATCCATCACCAATCATATGTGAACCAAGTAATAAGTTTTTACCATAATTCTTCTTTAAGATAATTGCCCCACCACCAGCTGCAAGATCATACATCATGGACATTGATTTATCAGTATAATCGACAAAATCACCGTTTCGATAACCACCAACGACCATAATCACATTAATCTCATCATCTGCAATGAGCATATCTTTTGCCATTTTCATCGCTGTTACGGTTGTACAGCAACGATTTTGGACATCGATTCCCCATGCGTTCACTGCTCCAATACGATCTTGAATGTATAATGCAGAAGTTGTTAATGGGTATTCTTTCCATTCTTCTGTGATGGATAAAATAACATCAATTTCTTTTGGGTCGAGTCCGGTATTTTTTAATGCATCGAGTGCAGCAAGTGCTCCCATTTCTTGTGATCCATCGTTAGGGAGAGATACGGGGATTGATTTTTCTTTAATCCCGAGTTTTTCGATGACTGCTTGTTCACTCCAAACGCCTTCTGTAGCTTCTGAAATTTCTTTTGCTGTCATTCTTCCTTGTGGGATATAAATGCCAGTACCGACAATCCCAACATGATTTTTTTCCATATGGAGTACCTACTTTCGTATTTTAAACATGAATTAAAGACGCATACCGCCATTAGCATTGATGGTTTGTCCTGTAATGTAAGATGCTTCTTCGCTTGCTAAGAATAATGCAACATTCGCGATTTCATGAGGTTGTCCTAGACGACCGAGCATTGTAAGTTTTGCAAAACTATCGAGTAAATCTTGTGGAACAGTTTTTAAAATATCGGTCATGATATAACCTGGAGCAATCGCATTCACTCTGACGTTTGCACCTTTTCTTGCAAATTCTTTAGCCCATGTCATGGTTAAACCTAGCACACCTGCTTTAGTTGCTGCGTAATTTGCTTGTCCAATATTTCCGTAAACGCCAACGACAGATGAAATATTAATGATTGAACCATAATTGTTTTGTTCCATTAATGGTCCAATATAACGTGTTAAGTTAAAGACGCCTTTTAAATTGACATCAATGACAGCATTCCATTGATCATCAGTCATTTTACGTGTCATCGCATCTTTCGTAATCCCTGCGTTATTCACTAAAATATCAATTTTTCCAAATTTTTCAACAATTTCATCAAAGAATGCCTTACATCCTTCAACATCAGTCACATTAAGTTTATATCCAAAAACATTTTTTGCTTCATATTGTAAATCGCCCATATCTGCAGCGATGACAATAGCACCTTCTTTAGCAAATGTTTCAGCAATTGCTTGTCCTAAACCTTTTGCACCACCTGTAACGACAGCGACTTTGTTATCTAATCTTCCCATGATATCCTCCTATTTTACTTTTTTTAAAATGATAGCAGTACCCATACCGCCACCAATGCACAAACTTGCAAGACCTAAATTAACATTTGCTTGCTTTTGCATTTCATGTAGTAATGTCACGACAATACGATTCCCACTGGCACCTACTGGATGACCTAAAGCAATCGCACCACCATTTAAGTTTGTTCTTTCTAAAATCCATTCTTTTGTCACTTGATGTTCTTCAACTAATTCTTTAATCACGCCTAATGATTGTGCTGCGAATGCTTCATTAAGTTCAAAAAGCTCAATATCCTTTAATGTTAAATTCGCATGATTTAAGGCTTGACGAATGGCTGGAGTAGGACCTAAACCCATGACAGATGGATCAACACCACCTTGTCCTATACCAATGATTTCAGCTATTGGTTTAATGTTGTGTCTCTTAACGTAATCTTCACTCGCTAAAATCGTGAAACTTACACCATCATTAATACCGGACGAACTACCTGCAGTTACTGAACCGTCTTTTTTAAATGCAGGACGAAGTGCTCCAAGTTTTTCTAAACTTGTACCACGATTAATAAATTCATCTTGATCAAATACGATATCGCCTTTACGAGTCTTGATAATGACTGGGGCAATCTCATCTTTGAATTTACCATCATCTTGGGCTTTCATTGCTTTTTGTTGTGAAGCCCATGCAAAGGCATCTTGTTCTTCACGTGTTAAGCTATACTTCTCAACGATTCTTTCTGCTGTCATGCCCATGTGTTCTCCATCAAAAGCATCCGTTAATGCATCATAGAGCATATGGTCACGCATTGTTTGTTCACCCATTTTAACACCAGTTCTAATTTGAGCTGGTACTAAATAAGGCGCATTACTCATGGATTCAACACCACCTGCAATGACTAATTGGTGTAAACCAAGTGCGATATTGCTATAAGCATTCATCATCGCTTTCATACCAGATCCACACACCATGTTTACACCATAAGCTGGTACGGATGTTGGAATGCCAGAATTAATTGAAATTTGACGAGCGACACCTTGACGAAGCCCTGCTGGTAAAATGTTACCGACTAATACTTCATCAATTTCTTTCACTTGAATTTTAGTTTCATTTAGCAGTTGTCTTAAAACTTGTGAACCGAAATCTGCTGGATGAAGTGGGGCAAGTGTCCCCATAAATGAACCAATTGCACTTCTTTTTGCACCAATGACATAAACCTTCTTCATTTCTATACCTCTTTCTAAAAGCGTTTTCATTAATCTTATAAAAAATTTACATGAAATAAAAACGAGAGATTAACCAAAAAAGTCGCTTATACATCATGTAACCTATTATCAAAACTTGAATAATTATTCATAGTACGTTTTCATTCTATCATACCCCTTATTCGATGTCAATAAATACAGCCTCGATTTAGAGTTTATCATTCAAAAATATAGAATCATTTTGAAACATGAATCATGAATATTGATTTAGGTTCATATTTAAAGTGAATCATTTAGATTTAATTGCATGATAAAGGGATTGATACATCATAATTAATTTCTTAGTTGAATTTTTATTCATTTTGATTTACACTATGAATGGGTGATACGATGAACCAGATAAACTACCGGTTGCCAAAAAGAAAAGACGGCCAAAAAACGTTTGATCATATTCTCGAAACTGCAAAAAAACTTTTCTCGAAAAATGGCTATCAAGCCACATCAATCAATGAAATAATTTCAAAATCCGGAATTGCAACTGGAACATTTTACCTTTATTTTGATGATAAATTCGCTTTATATTCCTATTTACTAACGAAATATCGTAAGCTCATACGCAAAGCCATTAGTGAAGGTATTAAAGATTCACATACTCGATATGATAAAGAAAAAAATGGACTCAAAGCCTTTTTGCGTTTCGCATGGCAAGATCCATTAGCATATCGTATTATTTGGGAATCAATGTTTGCTGATAAGAAATTATTTAAAGAATATTATGAATCATTTAGTAGAGATTACGTCAGACAACTTGGATTTGCAGTTAAAGACGGTGAAGTTAGAGATGATGTTGATTTAGAAACTCTTTCTTACATTCTCATGGGTATTTCTAACTTTGTTGGATTACAAGTATTATTTAGAGATCAATTAACGGAAGACGATTTAGAGAATCTTGCTGAACAAGCGATGAAAATTTTAACATCAGGTATGTTTAAACAATAAAGGCCAATCGGCCTTTTTTATTTCTACATTGGTGTCACCGATATTTTTGACCCATCACATGGAATATCTAGTCGACAATTTAGTTTATCTTCAATGCCTTGACCTAGTTCAAAACGATAAAAATCAATAATTTTAACCTCATACTTCAAAAGGATTTGACCAATTGTTTGTGAGGGATCATAAATGGATGAAAGTTTAACTAATAATTTTTGATTAAGGAAATCATCAAATGATTTAAATCCATGTCCATCTTTTTCATAAAGAAATTTTTCATAATTAATCGTGTCTTTATCCATCCGATCAAGACTAATATATGAAGGCTGTGAAGCAGCAATAACCATGGCAATTTCTTTTTCAATTTTTTCACAAGGCTGATCAAAAATCACTAAAACAGATAACTTCCCTTGGCCGTGCATATAATGTGCATAGCTTTGACTTTTTTGTTTTTTGATGCGATGTAAACGTCTTAAATAAATATGTTCTTTCATTAAACCACTGACATACTTTATATGATCTTCCACACTTTTTCCACTAATGTTTAAAGTTAATGCTTCTTTTACATTCTTAATGTTGCTTGAAATAAACAATTGGGATAACTGATCAAGCAATTCTAAGAAATATGGATTTTTTGATGCAAAATCTGTTTCAGCGTTCACTTCAAACAAGATAGCATCATCTTCCAACGTAACAACTCTTGTTAATCCTTTGGATGCGACTCTTTGGTTTTGTGATTGATGTTTCGTATTTTTTTCTAAATATTTAATTGCTTCCTCTAGATTATTTTCTGTTGCTTCAAGTGCATTCTTACATTCTAACATTCCCGCACCGGTTTGTTCTCTTAATATTTTGACAAGTTTTAAATCCATGGTTAACAACCTCCATGTTGATTATACACGTTTCAATTAATATTTTATTCAATAATGCAAAATAATAAACAAAAAGAGGGCTTAGCCCTCATCATTAAAAAGTGATAGTTGTTCCATGCCATATTTTTTATGTCCTGAAACGACGCGTTGCCATTTTGACGATCTTCCTAATCCTAATGGACGAATTTTATCTTCATCTTTTAACCGTTTTAAAGTTCGATCGATTGTCGCATCACTGACATTGGGATGGCGTTTACGAATCTCTTCTTTCGTGAAAATTTCATCTAACTTTAAAATACTGTTTTCAATCGTATCTGATTTATTGAGATCACGTTCAAAAATATATTCATGCGCCATTTGGTCAATCTCAACATACGATTCAATGAGAATTGAAATTAAAATCCGAGATAGCATATCGGTTTGAGCAAATCCTGAAGACCAGTAATAGGATGCTGTAATGTTCGCTTTTTTCCAACCTTCTTTATCTTTATAAAAGTATTTGAAAAAGCTCACATAACGAAAGACAGGAAAGTGACGAATTAAGAGCGCATAAAGTAAAATCATGCCTATCAATTCATTATGAATATTTAAAATTTCCATATTCATAAAATCCACATAAAAGTTTGAAATTAATGAAGTCAGTTCATACTTATTGGTGCGCAATTTCCGATCAAATAAACCCATGAGTTTTTCAAGATCATCACGTTTGGATGCTTTTTTTAATTTGAGTAAACCTTCTTCACGCTTCTCATAGGTTTGGAAGTGAATTGGATCTGTATTTTTTGAAATAATTTTTAGTAAATTTGTTAATTCATTAATTAATAATTCAAACGATTCTGGAGCTTTATGAAGCTGTTCAAGTGCATTTTTAACATTGTGTAATAAATGTTCATCTTTCGTACGTGGAACCATTTGTTTTTTAGCAAATAATTTGATTCGAGCATCCGTCATTTTCAATTCGAGATAACGGGCAATCGCCATGACATTTTGTTCTTTGGTCTTTCGTTCAAACGCTTGAAAATCACGACCAAAAAGATCGTCATAATAAAATGTTTTCCCTTTAGATTCATAGAGCGAAAGGAGTAACATCATCACTTCGGATGATATTTGAATACGCTCCATATTTTCAGTCGCTTTCATTGAAACCTCCTAACTTTTATGGAATGATGATCCACCAATAAATTCTCTTAAAAGGGAGTTATTAGGAACAATCTCATCATCAATATCCTTAAAGTATTTCAAGAATTTTAATAGCCGATTGGCAGTAATAAAGTGTTCATTATCTGAGTGAATTGCTTGAAGTTGGATGACAGCATGTTTCTTTAAAACAGCAAACTCATAGGATAATTCTGAATTAAAGACATAGTTTGCATGACTTTGATTCGGATAAATCCATTTAAATTCTCCTTGACGTACAGAAGGCCACATCGAGAGTGTTTCTTCAGCGGATGAATTCCGATATTTTTGATCGCGTACAATACGTCGAAGTAACCTTAGTTCAGTAATACTAATCGGGTTATGATTATCAATATGAAGTTGTGTTTGAGGTGCGATATACACATTAAATTTTTGATGTTTTGGAATACTACGTGTTAACTTATCGTTTAAGGCATGAATCCCTTCAATCATGATGGGAGTATCTTGAGTTAAACGAACTGTTTTACCTGTTTTTCTTTTGCCAACTTTAAAATCAAAATGTGGTAAGGTCACTTCTTGTCCACGAATAAGAGCTAGCATATCACGATTAAATTGATCGACATCCAGTGCATCCACATGTTCTAAATCTGGAGATCCATCTTCATTTTTAGGTGCGAATTCTCTTTGTAAATAATAATCATCGATTGAAATCATGACAGGTTTAATCCCCCTTGACATCAGTTCAATTCTTAAGCGTGTTGTAAATGTCGTTTTACCTGAAGATGATGGTCCAGCAACAGCAATCAAACGAATATTATCGATGTTATTTTGAATCAAATCTCCAAGTTCAATCAATTGATGATTATGCTTGGTTTCACACATATTCACGAACTCAACTGCTGTTTGATAGTCACTGGCATATTCATTCATTTTTGGAATGGTATTCCCTTGAATGATTTTGCCCCATTTCGCAACTTCTTTTAAAGCTAAACCGAATGATGGTTCATCAACAAATGTTGGAATCTCACCATTGAGTTCCGCTCTTGGAACTTGAATAATAAAGCCAGGATGATAAGTAAACATCTTAAATTGGTTAAGATAACCAGTTGATGGCAACATATAACCAAACATATAGTTTGCATAACCATCACATGCATAGAGATTTACATAATCTTCTTCACGATATTTCAAGACTTCAACTTTATCCAACATCCCATTTTCTTGGTAATGTTGCATGGCTTCACCAATGGAGACACGTTGGCGTTTAATGGGTAAATTCGAAGTGATAATCTTTCGAACTTCTTTTTCAACCGTTTCCACAAAATGATCATCTGTATACCCTTCATAACCATCAACGACTGCTAATATCGATCTTGAGATACTATAATTAAATTTAACACTTGTCTGTGGGTATAGACGCTTCATCGCCATAGCAACAACATAACGAATCGTTGATTCGTAAATCTTAACAGCATCTGCATTTTCATACCCTAAAAAAGCGAGTTCTTGATCTTTTGTTAAGATATAGGCGAGCTCTCTTAATCGACCATTGACATTTGCTGCTAATACTTGGTTAAGTTTTAGATCTTGAGCAATTTTTTCGATAGACACAGGTCCATCATATTTCATTATTTGATCATTTACTGTAATTTTCATAAAAATCTCCTATTCGTCTTCATCAAATAAATCAAGACGACTTAATTTAATTTTTTTTTGATCGTGGGTTACAATTTCTTCTTCTTTTAAAA
>JAFGTQ010000049.1 GCA_016934015.1 Acholeplasmataceae bacterium
AAAGTCATTGGTGTGATTACTTCACCGACAGGTGCGGTTATCGAAGATATTAAAAATACAGTGTCAAGACGTTATTTATTGGCTGAAATTCAACTGTATCCAGCACTTGTTCAAGGAATTGATAGTTCCATGTCAATTAAACGACAAATTGAACGTGCGAACCGATTAAATCAAGCAGACGTCTTAATTGTCGGTCGTGGTGGTGGATCGATTGAAGATTTATGGGGATTTAATGAAATGCCAGCGATTGAGGCAATCTATCAATCAAAAATTCCAATTATCACAGCGATTGGTCATGAAACTGATTTTACAATTTCAGATTTTGTCTCAGATTTAAGAGCACCAACGCCCACGGCTGCAGCAGAACTCGCAACACCCAATCAAAAAGATATCATTGATTGGATTTTCGAACAAAAAGATAAAATGTCATATCGCGTTCAATCCATTCTAGATCGTGGAAGAACCTCACTGGTTCATTTGGATGAACGATTAGACTTATTATCACCAAGAAATCGATTCAATGATTTGATGAAGCGGATGCGTGATTTAAATAAGAATTTAACACGAAATTATTTAAGTTCGATTGATTATCATTCTTATAGGCTTAAATTAAATCATGATCGATTAAAAAGTCCAAAAGATCGTATTAAAGAACTTTATGAACATCATGAACGTTTATCCTTTAAACTCAATGATTTATATCAATATGCAATCGATAAAAAATCACATTATTATCAACTACTCACCTCATCGATGTCTAATTTGAATCCTTTAGCATTGATGGATCGAGGATATGCAGTCATCATGAAAGATCAAAAAATAGTCAGTTCAATTGAAGATGTCAATCTTGAAGATCAGGTGGACATTCGATTGAAAGATGGTAAGTTAAGTGCCAAGATTACAAAGAAAGAAGGCGTAAACCATGGAAAAGAAAACATTTGAAGAACTTTTAAAGGAATTAGAACAAGTCGTTAAGGATTTGGAAAATAAAGAGATTGCATTAGATGAAGCGGTTAAAAAATATCAACGTGGTCTAGAATTATCTAAAATTTGTTATCAAATGCTTGAAGATGCTGAAAAATTGATTGTAAAGGATATGGGTGTGGATGAATCTATTTGACATCAAAGATCCATCATTTTTAAAAACATTAAGCATTAAAGAACTCAAAAACCTCGCGGATGACATTCGTGCTTTTTTGATTGAAGAAATACCTAAAACAGGCGGTCATCTCTCTTCCAACTTAGGAACTGTTGAATTAATTATCGCACTGCACTATGTTTTTGATAGTCCAAAGGATGCGTTTATCTTTGATGTGGGACATCAAGCTTATACGCATAAAATTTTAACTGGCAGAGCAAAAGACTTTCATTCACTTAGACAAACAGATGGATTGTCTGGATATATCAATTATGATGAATCCATTCATGACCAATGGGAAAGTGGACATGCAGGAACTTCATTATCTGCACTCCAAGGATTTTTATATAGCCAACAGATCAAAGGTGAAGATGGAAGAGGAATCGCGATCATTGGCGATGCATCAATTACCAATGGCATGGCGTTTGAAGCTTTAAATGTTTTAGGCTCGGATCAAAAAGTAAAAGGAATCATCGTTTTAAATGATAATGAAATGGGCATTTCAAAAAGTGTTGGAGCCATTTCAAAAGCATTAACACGTATTCGTTTCAATCGTTTATTTATAAAGATTAAACGTTTCTGGCAAATGATTTTACCAAAATGTTTTTTAGAAATATTAGCACGCATGAAACGTGGATTAAAAAGTTTTTTCCAACGTCAAAATATATTTGAAGACTTAGGTTATTTATATATTGGACCTATTGATGGTCATGATTTAAAAGGATTGATTTATAATTTTGAACGGATTAAAAGAGCTAGAAAATCAGTTGTGATGCATATTTTAACCGATAAAGGTAAGGGTCATGAACTTGCAGCACAAGATAAGATTGGAACCTTTCATGGCATATCTAAGCCTTCTCTTAAGAAAAAAGAAGGCATTTCTTGGAGTCAAGGTGTTGCCAATATTATCTATGATTTACAAGAAAAAACTAAAACATTTGTGATTATGCCAGCGATGACTGTAGGGACTTCTTTTGTTGAGTTTTCAAAAGTGTATAAAGATCGCTATATTGATGTTGGCATTGCTGAAGAACATGCTACATCAATGGCAGCCATGATGGCACATCAAGGGATTAAAGTATTTTTACCACTTTATGCGACATTCTCACAACGAGCTTTCGATCAAATCTTAAATGATATCGCAAGATCTAATCATCATGTGGTGTTTGGCATTGATCGTGCAGGTATTGTGGGTGAAGATGGATCCACTCATCAAGGTATTTTTGATGTTTCCATGTTTTCATTAATGCCAAACATGGTGATTACTATGCCTTATGATTTAGCAGAAGCGAAAGCATTATTTGAATATGCCTTTATGAAACAAAGTCATCCTATGGTTATTCGCTATCCAAGAGGGACGACATTAACTTTAAATGGTGAAGCAATTGAAGAGATTAAATCACCTTCATGGAAAATCATGAGAGAAGGAAAAGATTTAGCTATCATCACTTATGGTCAATCAATTGATCGACTGATTCGTGTCTCTGAAAAGATGGGTTTAAATGCGACCATCATCAATGCACGGTTTATTAAACCACTAGATGAAGTGATGCTTAATGAGATTTTAAAAACACATCATAAGATTTTTGTCTATGAAGAAATCGCCAATGTTGCAGGTTTGTATCCAATGATTTTATCATTTGCACATAAGCATCAATATCAAAATGATTTTATGGAAATGAATATGACAGATCAAATCATTCATCATGGAAATTATCAAGAGATTTTAAAGAAAATTAAGATGGATGAAGATTCAATTGAAAAAGCGTTGAAGGAATTTTTATCATGAGACTCGACCATTATTTAGTGGAACAGGATCTTGTCAAATCACGAAGTCAAGCGACAGATTTGATTAAACGCGGGCTCGTCATGGTGAATAACACCATTCAACAGAAACCAGGGTATGAATTAAAAAATGATGATTTTATCGAAGTCATTGAAAATTCTCGTTTCGTAAGCCGAGCTGGTGAAAAATTATTCAAAGCGCTCCTTGATTTCAAGGTGGACTTGCATGATAAAATAGTCATTGACATTGGATCATCTACCGGAGGATTTACTGATTGTGCGCTTCAAGAAGGTGCGAAAGAAGTTTATAGCTATGATGTTGGAAGACATCAGATGGACGAAACTTTGAAACAAGATCCACGCATTCATCTCTTTGAAGAAACAAATATTTTAGATGTCAATCTTCCAGAAGCGAATATTATTTTAATTGATGTCTCGTTTACGTCGATTAAACCTATTTTTAGACACATTGAAGGTTTTAAAGGTGAAATTATCGCACTCATAAAACCACAATATGAAGCTGGTCCAATCCATTTTAAAAAAGGTGTTTTAAAAGATTTAAAAATGCATCAAAAAATTTTGGTGGACGTTTTAACCGAAGTTGTTTCACTGGGATTTGACCCAATAAAACTTGTTAAATCCGAGTTAAAAGGAAAACAAGGAAACCAAGAGTATTTAGTATACATAAAACCGGGGAAACCCGTGATTGATATTAAACGATTTGTGGAGAATAATTTATGATTAAAGCTTTACGCGTTCAAAATTTCGCATTAATCGATGATCTTGATATGACATTTGAAACTGGACTTTCAGCACTAACCGGTGAAACCGGTGCAGGAAAGTCCATTATTTTAGAGTCATTAAATTTACTTTTTGGTAAAAGATCGGATGCACAAATGATTCGCCATGGTTCAACGAAGGCGTCTGTTTTTGGTATATTTGAGTTAAATGATTTACAAATGGACGTATTAGGACTTCCAAAAATTATTGAAATTGAACGTGAAATCGATGGAAATGGTCGTCATCAAATGAAATTAAACCATGAGAATGTGACACTTTCTAAATTAAGAGATGTGATGACATCGATTGGTTCAATCCACAGTCAAAATGAAACCATGACGCTATTTGATAAACAAGCTTATGTGGATTTTATAGATCAAATGAATCACACAGAAACTGAAAAACTTAGAAACGCCTATCTTTTTGCGAGAGAATCATTTTTGAGTCTCGATGAAAAAGACAAAAATTTAAGAGCTAAAAAAGCTGAAAGTCTTGAAAAGGCTGAGTTTTATGAATTTCAAATCCAAGAACTTAAAAGTTTGAAGTTAGTTGCTGGAGAAAAGAAGGACATACTAGATAAAATTGAGAAAATGAAACATCACGATCGAATTCTTCAAAGTTTGAGAGAAGCGAATCAAATCTTTTCAGAGGATGTTCTATCGATTGATCTTATCTATCAAGCCTCAAAAACACTGGATAAGATTACATATCTCGATGCCAATTATCTTTCCTTACAAGAGAGGTTAACCAACGCTTATTACGAATTAGATGATGTCAAATCGTTACTCTTTCAAGCATTAGAAGATTTAGATTTTGATGAAGATTCATTTAATTCACTTCAAGAACGCAGTTATGAGCTTGATAAAATTGAATCAAAATATCATAAATCAGTTGAAGAGCTTATCGATTATTTGAATGAAATCGAAGAAGCATACCGGTTGATTACTGATTATGATAATCTTTTAGAAGAAAGTAAAAAGGCTGTGAATCAAGCATTTTTAGTTGCCATTCAGCAAGGAGAAAAACTTTCTACTTTAAGAAAAAAACTTGCAAAAGAATTTGAGAAAGAAATGCTTAATCAACTTAAAGATTTAGATCTAGATAAGGCAATTTTTGAAGTTTTGTTTGAGAAACAAGACATTACGCCAAGTATCTTAACTGAGCAAGGTATTGATTCCATTGAATTTATGATTTCATTAAATGAAGGTGAACCTATTAAACCACTCGCAAGAGTAGCTTCAGGTGGTGAGCGTGCAAGATTCATGTTTTCTCTGAAAGCGATTGATGCGATCAGAAATAGATTATCATTACTCATTTTAGATGAAATTGACATTGGAATTTCAGGTAAAACCGCAGCGAAAGTTGCCCGTAAAATGAAAGAACTATCAAACAATATGCAACTCATTGTGATTACCCATTTACCACAAGTTGCTGCCAGAGCTGATCATCACTATGAGATTACAAAAATAAAAGAGGATGACCGAATGGTCACCCGTATTAATCATTTAGATGTTAATCGTAGAATTGAATCGATTGCTCTCATGTTATCTGATGAAAAATTGTCAACTTATGCGATAGAACAAGCGAAAATGCTTCTTGAAAAATAAAAAAAGCTTTCGCTTTTCTTATTATGCATTACCTGAAAGTAATGCGACAATGAGTGTGAGAGCAACTAAACCAACCATGCCGAATACAATGATCCAGACGACAGCTTTACCCCACCAAGTTTGTGTAGGATCTACATAGTGCTTTTTCACTAACTCTTTTGTGTTTTTCTTAGCTTTTTCTGCCATGATTTCACCCCGACTTTTATATCAAAGGTATTATACTATAAATCTTTAAATTAGGGAAGTATTTTAATGAAAAACGAAGTTAAAATCATTTTTCATATTGATTTGAATGCCTTTTTCGCGAGTTGTGCGGTTATTAAAGACCCATATCTTAAAGATAAGGCTTTTGTTGTTGGTGGTAGTGCTACATCGAAACGTGGTGTGGTTTCTACAGCATCCTATGAAGCTAGAAAACATGGCATTCATTCAGCGATGAATATTAATGATGCACTTCGGATATATCCCAAGCTTATTATTGTACCAACACAGTTTTCTTTGTATCATAAATATTCAAATTTTTTCTTTCAATTCTTAAAACGCTATTCAAATATTGTCCTTGCTGGATCGATTGATGAAGCATATGTGGATATGACAGAAGCTTCCATGCGTAAACATCCACTTGAATTGGCCAAAGAAATCCAACAAGGTTTATTAAAAGAATACCAACTTCCATGTTCGATTGGGATTGCACCGACATTATTTTTAGCGAAAATGGCATCGGATATGAAAA
>JAFGTQ010000050.1 GCA_016934015.1 Acholeplasmataceae bacterium
ATATTTATACCTCCTTATAATTTTATTTAAACATAAAGAAAAGATGTTAGTAGTTTTTTTAGTGTCTACTAACATCTTATCATTTCACGAAGGTTGCTTTTCTTTTATGCAAATATTGTTACGTTTTTTTGTGTGAGTAATGTGAAGATGTCCAAAATCCAAAGGACTGCCCACCCCACTAAAAGCCACACGATACCAGCAATAATTAAAGTCATATTATTACTTGAAATACCTTTAACTAAACGGTAAATGCCCCATGCAAATCCGTCAATTCCTGGTAACGCTAAAATGAGTTTAACGATCCAAGGTAGTCCATCCATTGCTTTTACAAATTCTTTCATGTTTGTCCTCCTATTTCCTTTATAGTCACATTATACTCCTCTATACCAATTTTGTCATCTATTTGAAATAACTTACACAAAGCCTTATATAGGTATTTCAGAGGTGAAATAAATGAATTGATGTAAAAGGCGTAAATTTCATTGACAGCGCTTTCACAAATAATTTATAATAGATGTAGATACGATACAGAGGTGCGACTAGTTGGGTATTCAAAGATAAAAGGGACGGGGTATTCCTAAGCTTTGAAAAAGGAGTTAGTCGCCGAAAGTTTGTTATAACCCCATAACACACTTGATGGTTGAAGATACACTTCACCCATTGCCATTTATTGAAATGGAGAGCTGTTTCTTTTAAGAAACGGTTTTATTTTTATGTCGAGAGGATGGTTTTTATGATTAGAACAATGAAGATTGGTGATGTAAGAAGCTATGAAAGAATAATTACATCTGAAGATGTCCATCAATTTGGTCATTTAACAAGAGATTTAAATCAAACACATTTTGATGAAGCTTATGCATCAACAACGATATTTAAAAAACCGATAGTTCATGGCATGCTTGTTGGTTCACTTTTTAGTAAAATATTTGGGCTTGACTATCCTGGTGAAGGAACCATTTATTGCAGTCAATCATTAAAATTTCTAAAACCAGTTTATCCAGATACTTTACTCACAGTAAAGGTTACGGTACAAGATATTAATTTAGAAAAAAATCGTGTATTCTTTTTAACCGAAGTGTTTAATGAACATCAAGAATGCGTAGTAACCGGAGAAGCAATGCTTATGCCAAAGAAGGTGAAACCATGAATAAACTCATTGATAAGAAAACATTTATAAGCCAATTAAAAGATGGGATGTCTATTATGGTTGGTGGATTTATGGTGTGTGGAACACCAGAGCGTTTGGTGGAATGGGTTTTAGAATCCAATGTTAAACATCTGACCATTATTTGTAATGATGCTGGATATCCCAATGAAGGTGTTGGGAAATTAATTCGTTCTGGACAAGTGGATACACTGATTGCCTCTCATATTGGCTTAAATCCAGAAGCGGGAGAAAAAATGGGCTCAGGTCTTTTAAATGTTCAACTTGTACCTCAGGGCACACTCGCTGAACAAATTAGAGCATTTGGTGCCGGTTTAGGTGGCGTTTTAACGCCAACAGGAGTTCATACCATCGTTGAAGATGGCAAGAAAGTCATTCGAATAAATGATACGGATTATTTGCTTGAAGAAGCATTAGGTGCTGATCTTGCTTTAATTAAAGCACACCAAACAGATCATTTAGGGAACTTGACTTATTCAAAAACAGCACGAAATTTTAATCCAATGATGGCAACAGCAGCAAAAGTCACAGTATGTGAAGCAACTTATCTTGTTGATGATATTGACCCAGAAATTGTGATAACACCCCATATCTTTGTCCATCATCTCATCATAGGAGGTAATGCTCATGATGAATCCTAAAGATATTATCGCTAAAAGAGTAGCAAAAGAGTTAAAACCCGGGAATTTAGTCAATTTAGGAATTGGATTACCAACATTAGTTGCAAATCAAATTCCTGAAGATTTTGAAATTTATTTTCAAAGTGAAAATGGTCTAATTGGTTTAGGACCATATGACGAAAATAATATTGACAAAGATTTAACGAATGCTGGAGGACAACCTGTAACATTAATGCCTCATGGGATGTATTTTGATTCATCACTATCTTTTTCAATCATTCGTGGAGGACACGTAGATGTCACAGTATTGGGAGCACTTGAAGTTGATCGCGAAGGATCTCTAGCTTCATGGATTGTCCCAGGCAAAATGGTTCCTGGCATGGGTGGGGCTATGGATTTAGTCACTGGATCAAAAAAAGTCATCATTGCGATGACACATACGAATAAAGGTATTCCTAAAATTAAAGAACAGTGCACATTACCACTCACAGCTTATCGTCAAGTGGACATGATTGTTACTGAACTCGCAGTGATTGAAGTTAAAAAAGATGGATTACATTTGATTGAAAGACATCCAGATGTAAGCATTGAGGAAATTGTCAAACAAACAGAAGCTAAATTAATATTTGATGATGTAAAAATTATGGAGGTATCATGATGAAAAAAGTTACACACCGATTACGTTTAAGCCAACAAGATGCACATTATGGAGGAAATCTTGTTGATGGCGCAAAAATACTTGCACTTTTTGGAGATGTAGCTACTGAATTACTGATTATTCATGATGGTGATGAAGGGTTATTTAGAGCATATGAAGAAGTGAATTTTTTAGCCCCTCTATACGCTGGTGATTTTATTGAAGTGACTGCTGAGATGATGCATATTGGAAATAGTTCGCGTAAAATGAAATTTACTTGTTATAAAGTGATTAGTAGTCGTCCTGATATTAATCCATCAGCTGCCGATGTTTTAAGTGAACCCATTTTAACAACTACCGCTATTGGAACCTGCATCGTGCCAAAAGATAAAATGAGGGTTCATCATGGATAAACTTATTATCACGTGTGCAATTTCTGGAGCTGAAGTCACAAAAGCACAACATGATAAAATTCCTTACACCATTGATGAAGTGGTGAATGAAAGCATTAAAGCATATGAAGCGGGAGCTTCAATCATACATCTCCATGTGAGAGAAGATGATGGAACTCCAACTCAAGATAAAACAAGATACCAGAAAACTATAGAAGCAATTAAGAATAAAATTCCAGATGTCATCATTCAACCATCTACGGGTGGAGCTATTGGAATGACTAGGGATGAAAGGTTACAACCTACAGAGCTTGAGATTGAAATGGCTACGTTAGATTGTGGATCTGTTAATTTTGGTGGTGACGATGTTTTTATTAACACCGAAAATGATATCAAGTATTTTGCGTCTGTGATGAAAAAGAGACAGATATTGCCCGAGCTTGAATGTTTTGACAAAGGTCATGTCGATAGTGTATTGAAACTCTATAAAAAAGGCTTTATACATGAACCTTTGCATTTTAGTTTTGTTTTAGGCGTTTGGGGAGGAATGACCGGCGAAGAAAGAGATTTCTTGTTCTTAAAAGATAGTATTCCTCAAAACGCAACTTATAGTGTTGCTGGAATCGGTAGATTCGAGTTTTCACTTGCAGAATTGTCAATCAAACATGGAGGTCATGTCCGTGTCGGTTTAGAAGATAACTTATATTTAGAAAAAGGTGTTCTTGCAGAAGATAATGCAAATTTAGTGAAAAAAGTAGTCGAAATCGCGAAAAAGTATCACCGAGAAATTGCAACACCAGAAGAAGCAAGACACATATTACGGATGAAGGATGTGAAGATATGAAAATGCTTTGTCCATTTGGTACCCATCGAGTCATAGAGCCAAAAGGGGTACTACCTCAAGCTGCAGAAAAGATAGATGCTACACCTATTTGTTATGACAATGAAATCATGATTGATGTCGATATTTTAAATATCGATTCCGCATCTTTTCATCAAATCAAAGAAGCATGTGATCGCGATGAATCAAAGATGAAAGATATGATATCGAGCATTGTTAAAGAAAAAGGTAAAATGCAAAATCCAATCACAAAGAGTGGTGGAATGCTAATCGGGAAAATCAAAGAGATTGGGAAAAATATCAAAGATTCATCGATTAAGGTTGGCGATTCGATTGCAACGCTTGTTTCATTATCTTTAACTCCTCTAAAAATAGATGAAATTATTTCGATTAATCTAGATAATGAACAAGTTAAAATTAAAGGATCTGCAATATTATTTGAAACAGGCATTTTTGAAGTGATTCCAAATGACTTGGATCAAAAATTAGTCCTTGCAGCGCTTGATGTTTGTGGCGCACCAGCACAAGTTAAAAAATTAGCTAAACTTAACGATACAGTATTTATTATCGGTGCAGCAGGTAAAAGTGGTTTACTTTGTAGTTATCAAGCAAAACAAATGGTTGGAAAACATGGTAAAGTTATTGGTCTTGTAAATGAAGAATCACAGCGAGATTTGCTTAAAGAACTTAGGTTATGCGATGATATTCTATTACTTGATGCTAAAAACTCTTTAGAAGTTTATCAAGCTGTATCAAAAATCACAGATGGTAAGTTAGCCGATTTATCAATTAACGTGGTGAATGTACCAAACACTGAAATGACATCAATACTTGCTACTAAAGATGAGGGCATTGTCTATTTTTTCTCGATGGCAACCTCATTTACAAAAGCTGCGCTTGGTGCCGAAGGTGTGAAAAAAGATGTTACGATGATGATTGGGAATGGTTATACAAAAGACCATGCTAAGATTACGCTAAATATTTTAAGAGAAAACAAAATGCTTCATGATTACTTCATGAAACGCTATGTATAAGGGAGATATTTCTATGAAATTAGAACTCAATGTAAAACATATTGATCGAAGAAAAAAATATTTTCCGAATGTCACTGATGAACAATGGAATGATTGGAAATGGCAAGTATCAAACCGCATTAAAAATGCTGAATCATTAAAGAAATTTATCGATATTTCCACAAAAGAAATGGATATGATTACAGAAGTATTAGGGCAACTCAGAATGGCAATTACACCTTATTATTTAACGCTTATTGATCCTGATAATCCAAATTGTCCAATTCGTAAACAAGCTATTCCATTTGGTAGCGAACTTATTAAAGGTGAAAATGATCTTTATGATCCACTTGCAGAAGATCATGACTCACCAGTTCCAGGACTTACGCACCGATATCCGGATCGTGTCTTATTTTTGATTACTGATATGTGTAGTATGTATTGCCGTCATTGTACAAGAAGACGTTTTGCTGGACAAAAAGATGCTGAGCTTAAAATCGAACAAATCGATCAAGCCATTGATTACATTCGTGACCATGAAGAAGTCAATGATGTTTTGTTAAGTGGTGGTGACGCATTTTTAGCGAGTGATTCGAGAATTGAATATATTTTGAGTAAATTAAGGGAAATTGATCACGTTCAAGTGATTCGCTTTGGAACAAGAACACCTGTAGTCATGCCACAACGAATTACTGAAAATCTTATTAATATTTTAAAGAAATATCATCCAATTTGGGTTAATACGCATTATAATCACCCTGATGAAATTACGCCAGAGAGCCAAAAAGCGATTGATATGCTTGTAGATGCTGGCATTCCAGTAGGTAACCAAAGTGTCTTGTTAAGAGGAGTGAATGACTGTGTACATGTAATGCGTCGCTTAGTCAAGACCCTTATTGCAATTCGTGTTCGGCCATATTATATATATCAATGTGATTTATCGGTAGGTATTGAACATTTTAGAACCTCTGTCAGCAAAGGTATTGAAATCATTGAAGGGTTAAGAGGTCATGTGAGTGGCATTGCTGTTCCAACATTTGTTGTAGATGCGCCTGGCGGTGGTGGAAAGATTCCTGTCATGCCCAATTATATAGTCTCTCAAGCGCCGGGTAAGATTGTTTTAAGAAACTTTGAAGGCGTCATAACTACATATAGTGAACCAAGAGAATATCATTCAGAATGTCAATGTGAAGACTGCCAAAGAGAAAAGAAACTTTATGGTGTAAGTGGTTTATTACACGGTGACAGGTTATCACTAGAACCCGATCACTTAGAACGTAAGGAAAGAATAGATCGTGACAAAAAAGTTCGATGAGTATCAAGTTGTTGGAATTATAGGTCTTGCTAAAAACACAGGAAAAACAACGACATTAAATTGGCTCATCAAAAAACATCTTCATGAAACGATTGGGTTAACGTCGATTGGATTAGATGGGGAAAAAATGGATCAAATTCATTTTTTACCTAAGCCAAGAATCATGGTTCATCAAGGAATGATTGTTGCAACTGCTAAAAGTTGCTTAGATGAATCTACCATCAAATATGACTTAATCGAACAAACAAATCTCTTCACTTCAATTGGAGAGATTTTAATCGTGCGTATTAAAAATGAAGGTTTTTTAGTGATTGCTGGACCAACAACAAATCGAGAGTTATCAATTGTTTTAAAAACGATGAAACAATATACTTCAAAAATATTCATTGATGGTGCATTGAATCGAATGACATTTTCTCATATTGATGAAATTGATGGCTTAGTTTTGTCTACTGGAGCTTCTGTATCACCCATCATAGAAGAAACGGTTGAAAAAACAAAAAGAATTGTTGATTTATTTAGTTTACATAAAACAAGTGATTACATTAGTATAGAACAATTTAAAATTCTGATCATGACTAATCGTGGAGATTTTTATTTTGAGGATAAAAAGATATCATCGATTGAGACGATTTTAAATGATCATTCACTTGAAATTCACAAGATTATAATTAAAGGTGCAATTACTGAAAACTTGATTGACACTTTGATTCAGTCAAGGAGAACAAATTATGAACTTGTTGGAGAAGATCCATCAAGATTCATCTTTCAGTCAAATAAATTAAAATACCTTGACTATTTAAACGTTAATATGACTGTTGAAAAACCACTAAAACTAATTCTATTAACAATTAATCCGTATCGTCCAACACTTCAATCTTATGATTCGGATATATTTATGAAAGCTTTAAAAGATAAGATCAATATGGAAATTATTGATGTTATGAGAGAGGAGTAAACGATGGCAACATTAAATTTAGATCATAAAATTATTACTTCTTGTCGAGCGATTGCAAGAGATATTGCAAATGATGTACAAGACATGATTGAAAAACACACCACAACATCTGTTGAAAGAGCTACATTAAGAATGTTAGGCATTGATGGTGTTGATCCTTTTGATGTCCCTTACGTGAACGTCATCACAAGTCATCTTACAAAAGTAGGAGAGTTAAGTCTTGGTGTCTCACACTACATGGCACATGCAATAAAGGACACGAAGTTTTCTCCTCAAGAAATTGCCGAAGAAGTTTCTAAAGGGAATTTAGATTTATCAAAATATACTCATTTAGGTAAGCCTGATTTTCAAGTGTTAACAAAATATTATCAAGAAGTATTTACAAAAATTGATGAAAGCACAAATTTAAGAAACGCTTGGATAAAAAGTACAACAGAAAAAACAACACCTTTAAAATATGTGATCGTTGCAACTGGCAATATTTATGAAGATATAAAGCAAGCCGTATCAGCTGCTGAATTAGGGGCAGATGTCATTGCAGTGATTCGAAGTACTGGACAGTCCCTTTTAGATTTTGTGCCTTTTGGAGCAACCACAGAGGGTTTTGGTGGTACATTTGCAACACAAGAAAACTTCAGATTAATGCGAAAAGCTTTAGACGATGTTTCAAAAAAATTAGGTCGATATGTCAGATTAGTGAATTATGCATCAGGATTATGTATGCCAGAGATTGCTACAATGGGTGCAATTGAACGACTTGATATGATGCTTAATGATTCTCTCTATGGCATTATCTTTCGTGATATCAATATGAAAAGAACATTTATCGATCAATATTTCTCTCGACTACTTTCTGCATATTCAAAAATAACAATTAATACAGGTGAAGATAATTATTTAACAACTTCAGATGCATTTGAACATGCACATACTGTTTTAGCTTCACAATTTATTAATGAGCAGTTTGCAAAACTTGCAAAAATGGAAGAAAAATACATGGGGTTAGGCCATGCTTTTGAAATTGATCCAGCAGTAGAAAATAGTTTTTTGTATGAGTTATCACAAGCGCTCATGGCACGTGAAATATTTCCAAAGGCACCTTTAAAATATATGCCACCAACAAAACATATGACAGGCGATATTTTTATGGGAACCATTCAAAATGCTTTGTTCAATATCGCAACGGTAACATCACATCAATCAATTCATTTGTTGGGTATGATGACAGAGGCAATCCATACACCATTTGTCAGTGATCGTGCATTAGCACTGAATAATGCGAATTATATAGAAAAAGCATTTAAAGATTTTGGGAATGAAATATCATTTAAAAAAGATGGTATCATCCAAAAAAGAGCAGAAGAAACATTACAAAATGCCCATAATCTACTCGTAACGATCCAAAAAGAAGGCATGTTTGAAACACTAAAAATGGGTAGATTTGCTGGTATTTCAAGAAATGAATTTGGTGGTAAAGGTTTAGATGGTGTTTTTAAGAAACACCAAGATTACCTCAATCCAGTCATGGATGAATTAATTAAACGCTTGGAGGTGACAAAATGAGTAAAAATATCATTAGACCTTATGGCGATACAGAAAATGATGGAAAAGTTCAAATGTCGTTTTCACTTCCTATTCCTCAAGGACCACTTGGTGATGAAGCTGCGAAAGCACTAGCTATTAAAATGGGTATTTATGATCCACAAGTCGTATCAAGTGTTGCATTATCTGATGAATTTAGTTTTTATATTGTTTATGGAACAACCTCTCACTTAGTTGAAATAGATTCACTCAAAGTTGAATCTCAAGAGCATGGTTCAATGAGCAAAGATGAAGTTGAAGCTTATATTGAAACTCATTTTTGTGAACCACTCGTTTTTGTTGGTGCTTCAACTGGAACAGATGCTCATACAGTAGGAATTGATGCCATCATGAATATGAAAGGTTATGCTGGCCATTATGGACTTGAACGATATAAAGGAATAAAGGCTTTTAATTTAGGTGGATCTGTTGATAATGAAGTGTTATTAGAAAAAGCTAAAGAGTTAAAAGCTGATGTTATTCTAATAAGTCAAACAGTGACTCAAAAAGATGTTCATGTTCAGAATTTAACAAAATTTATTGAGCTTCTCGAAGCCGAAAATCTAAGAGATCAATTTATTGTCATCATTGGCGGTGCGAGAATAAATCATGGTCTCGCCAAAGAGTTGGGATATGATGCAGGATTTGGACCTAAGAAATATGCATTTGACGTTGCTAGTTTTGCAGTTCAATCACTTTATCAAAAGGGATATAAAGTAAAACTATAAACGCTTATTAGTGCGATTTCATGGTATAATCAAATTATAAGGATGGTGAATAATTTTGAAAATATATACGAAAAAAGGCGATCGAGGACAAACAGATTTAATGGCGGTTAGGGTAAAAAAAGATGACCCGCATATTGATTTAATTGGTTTACTTGATGAAGTCATGGCACATATTCTAATGTTAAAACATTTCATCAAAGATCAAAATATCAAAAATGACTTAATTAAAATTCATGACATTCTTTTTATGATGAATTATGAAATTGCGAAAAATAGTCAAGATGGTTACCAAACCAATGAAGAACATGTCAAATTTTTAGAATCAAAAATCGATGAATATGATCAAGTTCTAAAACCTTTGACGAAATTTATCAAGTTAGACCAAAATGAAGAAGCTCTTTGGTCTAATATGGCAAGAGTTGTGACAAGACGTGCTGAACGAAAGATGGTTGAGCTCAATCAAATACAAGACTTAAACGAATGGTCATTGGCATTTATGAATCGATTGTCAGACTATTTATTTACACTTGGACGATTTGTTACAGAGGGGAGATAATAAACATGGATAAAATCAAAGTTATTATTTGGGGTTTTGGTGCCATGGGACGTGGGATGGCACAAATGCTTTTAATGAAAAAAGGTGTTGAAATAACTGGCATTTGTGATTTGAATCCAAATTTCAAAGGACACAATTTTTTAGAAATCTTAAAAATAACATCTTCTGAACATCCTGACGTAAAAATAGATGATGATATTGATCGTGTATTGAAACATAGTGCAGATATTGTATTGCTTGCAACAGATAGTTTTACAAAAGATGCTTATGATAAGATAACAAAGATTATGGGCTATGGTATGAATGTCATTAGTACAGCTGAAGAAATGGCATATCCATGGGCAAGTGAGCCAGAACTCGCTTCACAAATTGATAACCTAGCTAAAGCATATGGTGTAACAGTTTTGGGAACTGGAATCAATCCGGGATTTATCATGGATTTTCTGGTTGTTGCACTAACTGGAGCGATGGTTGATGTCAATCACATTGAAGCGAAGCGTATTAACAGTTTAAGTCCTTTTGGACCTACAGTTATGCATGAACAAGGTGTGGGGATTTCATTAAATGAGTATCATAAGCGTTTAATGGATGGCACTTTGGCTGGGCATGTTGGATTTAAAGAAAGTGTTGGTATGATTTCAGATGCTTTAGGTGTAAAACTAGATGACTTTCAACAACAAATGGAACCAATTATTACAACAGTTGATCGCGAAAGTCCTTATGGTGAAGCAAAGAGTGGATCTCTTGCTGGAATTAATATGACAGGTCAAGGTTTAGTTAATGGTGATGTGTTTATTGATATGATTCATCCTCAGCAGATTGAACCAGAAATGGAAGGCACTGAAACAGGGGACTATATTACAATAAAAGGAACACCAAATATTAATATGCAAATTAAACCGGAAATCAATGGTGGAATTGGAACGATTGCAATGTGTGTGAACATGATTCCCCACGTCATAAATAGTCGACCCGGGCTCAAAACAATGATTGATTTACCTGTTCCTAGAGCCATTCTAGGTGATATGAGAGATCTTCTAGAAAAATAAGAAAATAGGATTTTTCCTATTTTTTTTGTATTCCACCCCCTAGGGGTGGAAAAGAAACTAAATCGATGATACAATAAGAAGTGGAAAACGCTTTCATATAAATGAAAGAACCTTAAAAGGAGGAGTCAAAGATGATTCCTAAGGGCACATATGTTGAAATAGAAAAAATTATATTGAATCCGGATGAAAGAGCCAGTCATATTCCGTTAGATACTAAAAAATTACCTTTATTGATGCATGTAAAAGGTTTTTTATGTGATGATGGAAATATCGGAGAACGAGTTGAAGTTATGACCATGACCAAACGTAAAGAATCAGGAATACTTAAAGTAGTTAAACCTTTTTTTAATCATACATTTGGACATTTTGTAGATGAAGTTATGTGTGTAAAACAAAGTATCCTTCATGAAATGGAGGATTATCATGAGTAAATATCAACAAATGATGGATCGAAAATCAATCATCATGAAAAATGCTTTAAAACTTGATTATGATAAATTTGAACTTGAGGGTATCGGTTTTGATTATGAAATGATGATGAGTGATAGTGGCTATTCACTTGATGATGTCATTAAAATCCAAGAATCATTTAGTGTTGGCAAAACACCACTCATCGAGTTAAAACATCTTTCATCTTTTGCAAGAAAATATGCAAAAGAAGGTTATGGTGCTCGTATTTTTATTAAAGATGAAGCTCAAAATATTAGTGGGTCTTTTAAAGCGAGACGTGCAGCAATGGCGATACATCAAGCGAAGAAGTTAGGATATAAAGGTGTGATTGCAGCGACATCAGGTAACTATGGTGCTGCAGTAGCTGCACTCGCTGCTAAAGTTGGATTGAAATGTATCATTGTTCAAGAATGTTTCGATTCCAAAGGTATTGGACAACCCGAAATCATTGAAAAAGCACGTGCTTGTGAAGCGTATGGTGCTGAAGTGATTCAATTATCTGTTGGGCCAGAATTGTTTTATGAATTTTTACGTTTATTGGAAGAAACTAAATATTTTAATGCATCGCTTTATTCTCCATATGGCATTATGGGCATTGAAACATTGGGTGCTGAAATTGCCACTGAATGTTTAGAAAAGTATGGTAAATATCCTGAAGTGGTGATATGCACGAATGCAGGTGGAGGTAATCTTACAGGAACAGCACGAGGGTTATTAAAATCTGGTGCAAATAAAACAAAGATTATTGCAGCATCAGTTGATTTAACCGGATTGCATATGGCTTCTGACCATGATTTTAATCGAAAATCATTTACAACAGGGCATACAGGGTTTGGTATACCTTTTACAACATTCCCCGATCGTAGTGATGTGCCACGCAGTGCAGGTAGACCACTTCGATATTTAGATGAATATGTTTTAGTGAATCAAGGATCAGTCTTCTACATCACCGAAGCTTTAGCCATTTTAGAAGGTATGGAAAGAGGACCTGCAGGAAATACTGCATTAGCGGCAGCATTTTCAATCGCGAAAACTATGAAAAAAGATGAAATCATTGTGGTTCAAGAAACAGAATATACAGGTGCCGGTAAACATATGAATGCACAAATTTCATTTGCTAAAGATCAAGGTATCAAAATTCTATTTGGTAATCCACTTGATGAAATACCCGGGAAAAACATCATTTTTCCTAAAACAGGGAAGGATTTAATACACAAAACCTTGGATTTAATGGATTTGAGACAATCCTATTTAAAACGATATAAAGATATGACATTAAGTAAACACGATTATGAATATTTAGCACTAGAACTTAAAACCGATATAAAACATATCAAAATATGGATGGAGGATATCAATGAAACCACGAAATGATGATTTTTTAGAAAGACGAAAACATTTAGATGCATATAGCGACAAAGAGTTAAAAACTTATTTTTATGAATTAACGGATCAACTTATTGACCCGTTACTAGAACTCGCAAGAGATTATACAACACCAGCTATCGAACGCAGTGTCCTATTGCGAATGGGTTTTTCTTCATTGGAAGCGAAAGCAATTACTGATAAATTATTTGAACACGATTTATTAGCATTTGGTGCTGGACATATTGTCTATCGATATGCAACAGATCATCATTTAAGCATCAGAGAAGCAGGACTTAAATTACTTGAGGAAGACAATATTAAGCTTGTGATGGAGGTGTTCAAACATGAAACCAAATAAAAAGCTTGATATTAGATTTTTACTGAGTGACTTAGAACATTATCGTCCAAGAAGAAAAGGCTGGGTTTGGCGAGATGCAAGCCCAATCGATATTGGACCATTTCATTATGTTCAATCAAGTCCTACTTTAAAAAATTATGTGCCTCTTCCTTCTGCAAGACATTTAAATGATATTGATCCTCAACCGGATGCAACCATCACGACAGAAATTGCATCAGGACGTTTCGAAGATGATATTAGAAGAATGCGCATGGCTGCTTATCATGGTGCGGACCATATCATGGTTATTCGTACTGCAGGTCAATCGCATATGGATGGTTTACTTGAGGGAACTCCACAAGGTATTGGTGGTGTTCCAATTACAAGAAAACAAGTAAGAGCTCAACGAAAAGCTTTGGACATTATCGAAGATGAAGTTGGAAGAAAGATCAATTATCATTCTTATGTGAGTGGTGTTGCTGGTCCTGAAATCGCAGTTATGTTTCATGAAGAAGGCGTGAATGGTGCACATCAGGACCCACAATATAACGTGTTATATCGAAATATAAATATGGTTCGAAGTTTTGTGGATGCTGCTGAAAGTAAAAAAATTATGGCAGATGCTCAAATGGCTCAAATTGACGGTGCACATAACGCAAACGCAACCGCAAGAGATGCTTGGAAAGTTATGCCAGAACTACTTGTTCAACACGGCATAAACAGTCGTATGAGTGAAAGAATTGGAATTCGTCCGGATTTAATTTGTTTATCGACAGTTCCGCCTGCTGCACCTCCAGCTCCAGATATTAAATTGAATTTACCTTATGCAGTCGCACTTAGAGAGTTTTTTAGTGCTTATAAAATGCGCGCTCAAATGAATACAAAATATATGGATTCTTCAACAAGAGAAGCGACTGTAACTCATGTGTTAAACCTTTTAATATCGAAATTAACATCAGCGGACATACAATCAACCATTACACCTGATGAAGGACGTAATGTTCCATGGCATGTCTATAATATTGAAGCACTCGATACAGCGAAACAAGCGATGATGGGAATGGATGATTTATTATCCATGTTAGAACTTAAAAAAGATGGATATTTAGTAGAAAAGAAACGTGAAATTCAAGAACGCGCCATTTTAATGCTGGAAGAAATCATCGAAATGGGTGGCTATTTTAAAGCGGTTGAAGAAGGTATGTTTGTCGATAGTGGATTATATCCAGAACGCAATGGTGATGGGATAATACGCAAAATTGATGGCGGCATTGGAGCGAATTCAATCATTAAAAGAGATGCTAAATATATGGCACCAGTGAGTGCACATTATGGCTACAATAATGTAAGTCAATATGATTTAAATTTTATCGATCATCCAGAAGAACTGATTGGTGGATGTACTTTAGAAGATCCAAGTAAGATCCAATACATCGATGAACTTGATCCTGAAGATAATGTAAATCATCGTTTAGATGAAAATGAAAAATACCGTTCAACATCGATGCTAAAACCAGAAGTACAATGGCTAGGTGATGGGATTGTAACAGTCGATCTATTTTTCCCAACAGATATTTTAACCGCAGAAGCAGCTTCCTTAGAAGTTGGTAAAGCCATGAATTTATCCAATGTTGAAGTGATTCATAAAGAAGTTTTACATCCTTCTGAAGGAACACGTATTCAATTTAAAGGTTCTGTCAATATCGATATTGATCAATCCAAACTTATTTTACCGAAGAAAGCTGAAACACTCCCAGATGAAGACATTTTTGATTATGTCAAAAAACATAAGTTAAAGATTGTCGCTGGTACAGGTGGAAGCGATGAACATAGTGTCGGTATGCGTGAAATACTTGATATTAAACATGGCGGCATTGAAAAATATGGAATTTCTTATACGTATTTAGGAACGAGTGTTCCGATTGAAAAATTCATTGATGCAGCCATTGAAACGGATAGTTGTTGTGTTATGATTTCTTTAATCATATCCCATGATGATGTGCATTATAAAAATATGCAAAAACTTCATGATTACGCAGTCGAAAAAGGGGTTCGGGATAAATTGATTTTAATTGCTGGTGGCACACAAGTTACACCTGAAATTGCAATGAAGTATGGCATGGATCAAGGATTCAGTCGTGGCACAAAGGGTAAAGATGTTGCTAGTTTTATCGTAAAGAAACACCGTGAGATGTATGAAAATTGATTGTTTAGTTGCTGAAATTGGATCAACAACCACAGTGGTGAACGCATTTAATCTTTTTGATGAGGTTAAATTTTTAGGCCGTGGGATGCATCAAACGACTGTAGACACTGATGTCAATATCGGTTTAGGAAAAGCCATTGATAATTTAAAACAACAACTTAACATCAAAGATTTAACTTATAAAGAACTCTATGCATCTTCCTCAGCTGCAGGTGGTCTAAAAATCACAGTACATGGTTTAGTGTATGAAATGACTGCGAAAGCAGCGAAAGAAGCAGCACTCAATGCAGGTGGCAATATTCACCTCATTACAGCAAATCGATTAGAGCCTTATCATATCGAACAAATTCGAAAACTACATCCCAACATGATTATTATTGCTGGAGGCACTGATTTTGGTGAAAAAGAAGTCTCTTATCAAAATTTACTCGATGTTAAAGATTTAAATATACCAATAATCTATACAGGAAACATTGCAAATCATGAACGAATAAAAGCGTTAAATTGTAACCATATTGAAATCGTTGAAAACGTCTATCCGAGAGTTGATGATTTTAATATTCTTCCACTTCGTGAAAAAATCTATGAAACATTCGAAAAACATATAATTCACGCCAAAGGAATGGCACATATTTTTGACATGGTCAACGGTAAAATTATGCCAACACCTGGAGCTGTTATGGATACCACAATGTTACTCGATGAAATGTTTGATGGCGTGATGACGATTGATGTTGGAGGAGCAACCACAGATGTTCATTCTGTGGCTCATCCAAAACCTGAATTTCAAAAGTTTTTAGAAGGTGAGCCTAAACCAAAAAGAACGGTCGAAGGTGACTTGGGTGTTTATGTGAATCGGAAATTAGTTTATCAACATATGAAGCATCACGAACTCGAAAAAGCTTTACAATTAACGAGTGAAGATGTCACTAAACTCATTGAAAATGAGCCTTTTATTCCACAGTCAGAAAAAGGTAAATTGATGTCATCGCTCTTATTAAAGACATGTGTTGAACAAGCTTTAGATCGCCATATTGGTGATATGAGACGTATATTTACGACTAATGGATTAAAAGTTATTCCTGATGGAAAAGACTTATCTAATGTTAAAGCTATCTTTCTGACAGGTGGGGCGTTAATTCACGACCCAAAGAGTAAAGACTACATTCAATCATATTTAAAAAAACAAACGACGAAACTAATTCCAAGTTTAGATGCTAAAATTTATATCGATGATAACTATATATTTGCATCACTTGGTGTATTATCCAGAGTTTATAAAGAACAAGCCGAAATATTGCTTAAACATACGATGAGAGAGGTATAAAACGATGCCTAGTATCCATATTTATTTAAAAAGATTCGAACGCAATTTACGATTTTTAACAAACCTCTTACATGCGGAAGACAGAAGTGTTATGGCTGTTTCAAAAGTATTTTTGGCTGATTCAAAACTAATTGATATCATTAATCAAACAGAAATTGAATATATCGCTGATTCAAGAATCGAAAACTTAAGGAAAATTCAAACAGATAAACCTAAAGTTATGCTTAGAATTCCTGCAATTTCTGAAGTCAATGATATTGTCGAGGTTTGTGATATTTCGTTAAACTCTGAATATAAAACTATCGAATCACTAAATCAAGCAAGTGAAAAAATTGGTAAGATTCATAAGATCATATTGATGTTTGATATTGGTGATTTACGTGAAGGCATTTATTATAAGGATTTTGAATTGAATCTCATCAAAAAGATTCAAAATTTATCATTTATTGAACTTTATGGTATTGGGACTAATTTGACATGTTATGGCGGAGTGATTCCAACAAAAGAAACTTATGAAAAGCTCATACAAATTAAAGAGCAAATTGAATTGCGTTTCGGATTAACACTTAAAGTGATTAGTGGTGGAAACTCTTCAGCAATTCCTATGCTAAAAAGACACGAACTATCACCTTTTATCAATAATTTAAGAATTGGTGAAGCCTATGTTTTAGGTAGAGAAACAGCTTATGGGACACACATTGAAGGTATGGCAGATGATGTATTTACCCTTCAAACAGAAATCGTTGAGTTAAAGGATAAACCCTCATATCCAGAAGGAGAACTTGGTCTTGATGCATTTGGTAAAAAAGTTGAATTTGTTGATCGAGGAATGATGAGAAGAGCTATTTGTAATGTCGGAAAACAAGATGTTGACTTATTTGAATTAATCCCACCAGATGGTGTTGAAATATTAGGTGGTTCAAGTGATCACCTCATACTAAATTTGTCTAATAAAACGTATAAACTTGGAGATACAATTGAATTTAAGCTTACTTATAGAAGCCTATTAAGTCTTATGACATCTCCTTATATCGGGAGGGTTTATGAAGAATTATAGACCGACTTGGGCTGAAATAAACTTAGATGCCTTATATCATAATTTACAAATTGCACAAAAGCATGCGCCACATAAAACAATTATTCCTGTGATAAAAGCAAACGGTTATGGTCACGGTGCAGTTAAGATTATGAAGTTCTTAATTGAAAAAGGTGTGGACTATTTTTCAGTTTCCACACTAGAAGAAGCGCTCGAACTTCGAAAAATAAATTGTAATGTGCATCTTTTGATGATGGGCCCAATTCAAAAGAACGATTTGGAAGCTGCATCAAAACATGATATTGAAATTACCTTATACGATGAAGAAATAATCCAACATGTTTTATCTTCAAAATTATCATTGACATGTCATTTAAAGATAGATACAGGCATGCATCGTTATGGTTTAATGGATGAAAAATTTATAATTCAAGCCATTGAAAAACTGCAAAATAAAACAAATATCGATTTAAAGGGTATTTATACTCACTTCGCTACGGCAGATAGTGATGAAGAATTCTATAATACGCAAGTGGATAGATTTTACAAATTACTTATCAAGCTTAAAGTAAAACCACCTGTGATCCACATGTCAAACTCATCTTCTACTTTAAATCATGAAAAAGATTTTGATTTTACGACTTATGTTCGATATGGCATTTCACTCTATGGATTAACTTTAGAATCCAAAAAGCACAATTTAAAACCGGTAATGAAATTAAAAACGAGAATAGTTACCGTAAAATCACTAAAAAAAGATGAATGTGTCGGTTATAGTCAAACTTATTGTGCGAAAGAAGATGAAATCATTGGCGTATTACCCATTGGATATGCGGATGGATTTTTAAGACGAAACAAACATGGAGACACTGAAATTCAAAAAAGACGATATCCACTTGTCGGTAACATATGTATGGATGCTTGTTTTGTTAAAATTGATGATTCAATTAAAGTTGGAGATATCGTCACTTTATTTGGTGGATTAATAACAACCGATGAAGTTGCGAAACGGAATAAAACCATAAACTATGAAATTGTGACATCTATCTCATATCGAGTACCTAAAAAATATGTGAGGAGATCATCATGAAAATCACATCAGAAATCGGTAAATTAAAAACAGTCTTAGTTCATAGACCAGGCAAGGAATTAGAAAATTTAACACCAGATTTGCTTGAAAAACTGCTGTTTGATGACATTCCATTTCTTAAAGTTGCACAAAGAGAACACGATTTTTTTGTCAAAATGATGCGAGATGAAGGGATTGAAGTTCTCTACTTAACTGACTTGTTAACGGAAGCACTCAAAGCGCATCCTGAAGTTTATGATCATTTTATAAATTCATTTATCGAAGAATCAAAAATTAAATCAAAAACAATTAAAACAGCACTATTTCAATTTTTTAAAAATTTGGATACACACGAAATGATTTTGAAAATGATTGAAGGTGTTAGAACACATGAAATCAATATTCCCAAGAAACTATCGATTATGGATATGCTTGAGGATGAATATCCGTTTTATACAGATCCAATTCCTAATCTTATTTTTCAAAGAGATCCATTTTCAACAATAGGCTCTGGAGTCTGTATTGGTAAAATGTCCACACTCGCTCGACAACGAGAAACATTATTTTCAGAATATATTATTAATTATCATCCAAGATTTAAAGCTTGGAATCCACCACATTACTATAGTCGAAATGATAGATATTCAATCGAAGGTGGAGACGTTTTAGTTTTAAGTGATGAAGTCATCGCTGCAGGTATCTCAAATCGCACAGATCCTCGAGCGATTGAGCATTTAGCTGAGAAAATCTTTGATTCAAAAGAAAGTTTTAAAACAATCTTAGCATTTAATATACCGAAGAGCCGAGCTTTTATGCACCTTGATACCGTCTTTACTCAAGTTGATTACGATATTTTCACGATACATCCGGGTATTGAAGATAAACTGACTGTGTTTGAAATACAACGAAAGAACGGATCATTTGATGTTTCAAAAGTTGTAGATAATCTCGATGTAATTCTCATGAAATATCTCAAAAGACCAATTAAACTCATTCGTTGTGGTGGGAAAGATTTGATTACAGCGACAAGAGAACAATGGAATGATGGAGCTAACACACTTTGTGTATCTCCAGGTAAAGTAATTGTTTATGATCGCAATCAGGTGACGAATGACTTACTTCGAAATGCAGGAGTGACAGTTTTAGAAATTAATTCATGCGAACTTTCACGTGGAAGAGGCGGCCCACGATGCATGACCATGCCCCTTGAAAGAGAAGACATAAAATAAGGAGAACAATATGAACTTAAAAGGAAGACATTTATTAACGTTACTAGATTTTACACCCGAAGAAATTCAATATTTAATTGATTTAGCAGCGAGATTGAAACTCGAAAAACAAGAAGGTATTGAACATAAAGTATTATCTAATAAAAATGTAGTTTTATTATTCCAAAAGGATTCAACCAGAACACGATGTGCTTTTGAAGTGGGTGCCTATGATTTAGGTATGAATGCGACCTATATCGGACCAACAGGATCACAAATGGGTAAAAAAGAATCTGTGAAAGACACAGCGCGTGTTTTGGGTAGAATGTATGATGGGATAGAATTTAGAGGATATAAACAAAGTGATGTCGAATTACTCGCTGAATTTTCTGGTGTGCCGGTATGGAACGGCCTTACAGACCAATATCATCCAACACAAATACTCGCTGATTTTTTAACCATTCAAGAAAACTTTGGATCACTTAAAGATATTAAATTTACCTATTATGGTGATGCAAGAAACAATATGGGGAACTCACTCATGATTGGTTGTGCAAAAATGGGGATGCATTTTACAGCAGCAGCACCAAAAGCTTTATGGCCAAGAGAAGATTTAATTGAAACATGCCAAGCCATTGCCAAACAAACAGGTGCGACTTTAAGATTTACTGAAGATGCAGCTGAAGGTGCGAAGGATGCAGACGTTTTATATACCGATGTATGGGTTTCAATGGGTGAACCTAAAGAAGTTTGGGAATCAAGAATTAAAGATTTACATCCTTACCAAGTCAATCAAAAATTGATGAAATTAGCAAATAGAAATGCGATTTTTATGCACTGTTTACCAGCATTTCATGGAACGGATACGGAAGTTGGTTCTGATATTGCTAAAGAATTTGGTAAAGTTTATGAAGCGGTTAAAGATGGTGAACTTGAGGTGACTAATGAAGTGATTGAATCAAAACAAAGTCTTGTTTTTGATGAAGCAGAAAATAGAATGCATACTATTAAAGCAGTGATGCTTGCAAGTCTAGGAGAAGAATATGTCTAGGTATGTTATCTCTTTAGGTGGTAATGCACTTGGTAAAACTGCAGATGAACAAAAAAGATTACTTGTTCA
>JAFGTQ010000003.1 GCA_016934015.1 Acholeplasmataceae bacterium
GGTTTAAAAAGATTCGTTGCAGTTTCTGCACCACGCAATCCTATTTCTTCTTGAACGGTTGCTCCAATCACTAAGGTATAAGGTAAATCAATTTGATCAAAAGCTTTAATAGCCTCTAAAGCAAGTCCACAACCATAGCGATTATCAATCGATTTCGAAATGACACGTTTTTTATCATAGGTATAACTAAATGGATTATCAAATAACACCATATTGCCGAGTTCGACACCAAATGCTTTCGCTTCTTCTTTAGATCTTGCACCTATATCTAAAATCAAATCTTCGATTTTAGTATTTTGTTCGGTCTTTAAATGAGGAGGAATCGCTCCAATAATACCTTTAATAACACCATTTTTGGTATAGACATTTAAGACTTGAGAAATGAAGACTTCCCCATTGAGACCACCGGTATTTAAAACTTTTAACATACCTAAATCGGTAATTCCAACGACCATGAGTCCAACTTCATCCATATGACCAGCAACCATGACAATGGGTGCATGCTCATCTTTTGCTTTTTTAACTGCAAAAATAGAGCCTAATCGATCTTCAACAATCGTGTAAGATTGATATTCTTGCATAAAAGATTTCATGTAATGTCTGACTCTAAATTCATAGCCTGATGTTCCAGCTAAATCAAATAAATCTTTATATACCTTGTTCAACATGTTGCTTCACCTTTCCAATCCATTGATAAATTGGCCCATAAGGACGCTTTTTTTCTTCGTATTCGGTCATATGCTCTGATACTTCAAGATTTCGATTGATTTCTATGGTCTCAAAATATTTTTCGAGGTCACACAAACTTTCCTCAAATAAATCTTGGTGATCCGTTCTAAATTGGAGAAATCCATCTTTCTTTAAAATGGTTTGATACATTCTTAAAAACTTCGGAGCAGTTAATCTTCTTTTATGATGCTTCGCTTTTGGCCAAGGATCACTAAAATTTAAGTAAATGCCTTCGATTGAGTGTTCAAAAAAATAATCGAGTAAATGATTTGCATCACCCAAAATAATTGATAAATGATCTAATTTTTGTTCCAATTTCTTTTCAAGAATACGGTAACAAACATTCATATTGACTTCAAGGGCAAGATAGTGATGTGATGGATATGTTTTTTGAAGAGATGTGATAAATTGACCTTTTCCACTGCCAATTTCTAAATAACTTGGTGTGTCTTTGGTCTCAATTTTTTGGATGTCAGTGATGACACCTAATGATTTCAACATCTCTAAATTCACGTATTTTAACTTTTTTTGACGCATCGTTTTAAATGAAAGAAAGCGGTGAAATCCACCACTTCTTAATCATTAAATGATTTGACCTAAATTTTCACTGACAATGAATTCAGTGAGTTGTGTTAATGCTTTTTCTGCATCGCTACCCATCACGGTTAAGACAACTTCTTCACCTTTGTAAATGCCTAATGACATCAATCCCATAATTGATTTTAAATTCACCGTTTTTCCAAGTGCTGTTAAATCAATATCTGAATGAAATGTCATCGCTAAATTCACGAGTCTTGTCGCTGGTCTTGCGTGAATACCATATTCTGAAGTAATTAAAAACTTTTGTTCCATGTTAAATCTCCTTTGTCTTTTCTTCGAGATATCGATACATATCTTCTGGATAATATCTGACGAAGAGTGTTATTTCTTTTCCCTTCACTGCTGCAGGGAACTGAGTTTCTTTAAGTTTTTCACGATGAATTTGTTTGAGTGAACCGACGGTTACCTTTAAACGTTGATGTTCTAAACTCAAACTTTTTATATTTGATCCACCAAGTGCTTGATAAAGCTTAAGCGCAACTTCAGGATTAAATGGTTTTTTGGGTTCAGTAAATCGTTTTTTTCGAACAAAAATCATCATAAACATGAGGAAAATAAAGATTAAGAATGCGAATAATATTATTGAGTATACATAGCTTGGTAAGTTCATGTTCATTCCTCCATACATAACGATTATAACAGTTTTTTTAAAATGATTTCAATCATTTAATAAACATCGCATCTCCAAAGGAGAAAAACCGATAATCTTGTTGAACTGCTTCTTGGTATGCCTTTAAGATAAAATCGCGATTTGCTAATGCTGAAACAAGCATTAATAAAGTGGATTTTGGTAAATGGAAATTCGTGATTAAAGCATCGATTGCTTTAAATTGGTATCCTGGGTAAATAAAGATTTTCGTATCGAAGATGCCAGGATGAAATCCATCTTGATAGTTGCTTTCTAAAGCTCTAAGTGATGTAGTTCCAACCGATACGATTCTTTTATGTTTTTGTTTTGCTAAATTTAATCGTTTGGCAGATTCTTCAGTAATTTGATATGTTTCTTCATGCATATGATGATCTTCAATGGTATCTGCAGACACTGGTTTAAATGTGCCAAGACCCACATGTAGGGTAATTGGAATAATTTCAGTGCCTTGACTTTGAATTTCATCTAATAATTCTTTTGTAAAATGTAGTCCAGCAGTAGGAGCTGCTGCACTTTTAGGGTCTTTCGCATAAACTGTTTGATAACGGTCATTTTCTTTGATTTTCTCAGTGATATAAGGGGGTAATGGCATTTCACCTAAGGCTTCAAGTTGTTCAATGAGTAAACCTTCATAAACTAGTTTAAAATCCCTTAATCCTTCTTCTTTAATCCCAACACATTCTAATGTGATTCTTCCGCCCACATGGATAATTGTTCCAAGTTTCACACGACGTGCAGGCTTTGTCATCGCTTCCCAAATATCTTTGGATAGTTCTTTAAGTAATAACACTTCAATAACCGCATCCGTGTCTTCTTTCACCCCTAAAATCCTTGCAGGGATGACTTTTGTGTCATTGATGACTAAGACATCGTTTGGTCCTAATTCGTGCTTAATCTCATGAAATATATGATGAGAAATCGTTTCA
>JAFGTQ010000051.1 GCA_016934015.1 Acholeplasmataceae bacterium
CTTGAACAAAAATTTAAAGTCATGAAAATGAAACAAACTAGTGAATTAAAAATGATTGTGGATAGTATCGAAGCCTATCAAATCAGTCAGAAAAAGAATCAAGATCGAGCCTTTAATAAAGACATTAAGGTCTTAAAAAAGAGCCATCATTTTAAAATTAAAATGCTCAGTCTAAACTAAGAAAGAAGGATGAATATCATTCTTCTTTTTATATAAAAAAAGAGGACCTAAGTCCTCAATCAATAAATTCAAATTCGTAACCAAATAGATAAATGATATCTTGGTGTTTCGCACCCATCTCACGAAGCTTTTCATCAACACCTAAACCTCTAAGTTGTCTCGCAAACCGTTTCACAGCTTCATCTTTGGTGAAATCTGTTCGTTCAAATAAAAGTTTTAACGGATTACCAAATAGTTCAAATCCACCTTCTACCTTTTTAATTTCAAAGGCTGGTTCTTTGGATTCGTGCTTATAAATCACTAAGTCTTCATCGATTTCATCCACGATTTGTGGTGCTTTTTTCAATGTATCCATGATGACGTATAAAAGCTTTTCAACATCTTTATTTTGTTGAGCCGAAATGATGTATAATGGACGTTCAATTTTCGATTTTAAAAACTTAATTTTGTCTTCTGTATCTGGCATATCCATTTTGTTTAAAACAACAATTTGAGGACGATTTAGAAGTCTTTGATCATACATTTCAAGTTCATGATTAATTGTGACATAATCTTGATATGGATCTTCTCTTGTTAAATCTAGAACGTGTAGAAATACACGACATCTTTCAATGTGTTTTAAAAATTGGATACCAAGACCTAACCCTAAATGAGCATTTTCAATTAAACCTGGTAAGTCTGCTAAGACAAACGATTCATCGCCAATGTTTACCATGCCTAAATTCGGTTGTAAGGTTGTAAATGGGTATTCAGCAATCTTTGGTCGTGCATTCGATACAACGCTTAAAAACGTTGATTTACCCACTGATGGATAACCAATTAGACCTACATCAGCAAGCACTTTAAGCTCAACAACGATTTTTCGATAGACACCAGGATCACCATTTTCAGCATAATCTGGGGCTGGATTTTTAGATGTTGATAACGCGATGTTTCCTCTTCCGCCTCGTCCACCTGGAGCAACCACTAATTCTTCTAAATGCTTGGTGATTTCACCAATTTTTTCTGTTTTACCTTCAGTGAAAACAATCGTTCCAAGAGGTACTTTAACATAAGTATCTTCTGCACCTCTACCGTGCATTCCTTTTGTCATCCCATTTTGGCCAGGTTTCGCTTTAATATGACGCTTAAAGCGCAAGTCATAAAGCGTTGACATGCCTTCATCGCCAACAAAAATAACGGATCCACCATGGCCGCCATTACCGCCCCATGGACCACCGTATTCTACATATTTTTCACGGCGATAAACGGCTAACCCGTTACCACCTTTACCACCATAGACCTCTACTGTGATTTCATCGACAAACATTTTTCCACCTCTTAATTGGATAAAAAAAGGATAACGGTTCGTTATCCTTCGTAAACTGATACCTGTGTGCGATCACGGCCGAGGCGTTCATATTTCACCTTACCTGAAACCGTAGCGAATAATGTATCATCGCCACCACGACCCACATTGAGACCTGGGTGAATTTTCGTCCCTCTTTGACGGTAAATAATGGAACCTGCGGTTGCATATTGACCATCAGAAAGTTTCATACCGAGTCTTTTTGAATGGGAGTCACGACCATTACGAGTCGAACCTACACCTTTTTTCGATGCGAATAACTGAATGTTTAATTTTAACATGTTATCCCTCCTTCTGATTTTTCATATATTTTGGATATTGTTTTTCTAAGTCATTAAGTGTGTATTCTAAATTTTTCATGAGTGCTAAGATCGTTTCTTGATCTTCATGTGCACGGATGTGAAAGAATCCATCACTTACATTGCATTCGACCAAATGGTCGAGTTTTAAGTGCTCAATCGCATTATAAGTCAGGAGTGTCGCTGTACTTACAGCTGCACAGACAATGTCTTCACCCTTCTTTTTATAGTTGGCGTGTCCACTCACTTTAATTTCTTTGAGCATTTCATTTTGATACACAAAGACTGATTTAATCATTTTAAGCGATGATTGATTCAATCACGAGTTTAGTGTATGCTTGGCGATGTCCTTGTTTTTTACGGTATTTCTTTCTAACCTTGTATTTGAATACAATGATTTTAGGACCGCGGCCGTGTTTTTCGACCTTTGCAATGACTTTCGCACCAGTAACGATTGGCGTACCAATCACAGTTTTTTCGCCACCGATCATTAACACATCAGTGAACTCATAGGAACTACCTGCTTCAATATCAAGTTTTTCAACGTAAATTTCTTGACCTTGTTCAACGCGGACTTGTTTCCCACCTGTTTTAATAACTGCGTACATGTTCTTACCTCCTTAATTTTTTCTTGAGGACTCACTATCAAGGTAGCCGAAAGGCATTTATAACCTGTTTTATGTGGTACAACATAGATATTTTAACGTAGTTAGGCCTAAAAGTCAACAAAAAAGTCATGAAAAAAAAGCAGCTCGAAATCAAACTGCTTTTTCATGTTTTAATTTATCGCTTTCCTTGATCGTACACTTGACCTAATGCTTTCGGTGCACGAGAATTCTTCGATGCAAACATCAAAACTACGAGGGTTGCTACATAAGGAATCATGTCATATATTTGGCCTGGTAAGGCTAAATCTCTTAAGAATCCTATGGATGAATAACTTGAAGCAATCGTCCGCATGAATCCAAAGAATAACGCTGCCATTAAAATACGGGATGGACGCCAGTTACCAAAGATTAAGACGGCAATGGCTAAGAACCCAAACCCAGCAACCGTGACATTGAATTCATTACTGAATGTCGTGACGAACATCACACCACCCATACCTGCTAAAACACCAGATAATGTCACAGCTTTAAATCTAAGTTTATAAATATTAATCCCGAGTGAATCTGCGGCATGTGGATTTTCTCCACACGCTTTTAAACGCAGTCCAAAGCGTGTTTTATTAATGACGAATGCGACAATCAGTAAAATAACTAACCCTACATAGAAACTTAAATAAACACGTTTGAAGAATAAATCACCAAGCACTGGAATATCACCTAAAAGTGGGACTTTTTGAATGATAAAATTGGAGTTAAATTTAATTTGTTGACCACCTTGGGTAATGACGCGTCGTGTAAAGATAGCAAGTGCTGGTGCGAAAAGGTTTAACGCAGTCGCACTAATGATTTGATTCGATTTTAAATGAATCGCTGCATAGGCATGTATCATCGCGTATAGTCCACCCATCACGCCTGCAACGCCTAATCCCATGAGTAATATCAATGTTTTACCCATTGGATTTGCATTAAGAATGAAGAATAATAAGAGACCAATAACGAATGCAACACCAAGGACAAAGAAAAGATTAAATTTAGAATTTTCCTTTGTAAATAAATCTTTAAACTTCGTTGGTTGTTCTTTCTTTAAAATCCATTTTTGAATGAGTAACAAAATATAGTATCCAATGATTAAGCCTATCGAGAATGTCACGATAAATATCGCAAATTGTGTCATCGGTGTATAAGGATATACTTCAAATCCTTGAATGGACCAAATCCCTAGAAAGGCACCAAAAATCATAATCCCTTCAAGGGCAATATTGGTGACACCACTTCGTTCAGAGAGTAAGCCACCTAAAGCAACAACTAAAAGAATTGTCATTGAACCTAGGGTGATTTGAATGAGATTATAAATAACATCCATTATGCTTCATCTCCCTTCTTTTTTCTGTTCTCACGCCAAGCTTTTATTTGGTCACCATAACGTTTGAAAAGGGCTTGAACTGCAATGGAGATTGCTGTCATATAAATGATGATTGCAACAATCATATCCACAATTTGAGGAACGAATACAAAGCTTTGAAGGTAGTAACCACCCATCCGGATGTTACTTAAGAATAGCCCAGCAAAAAGTGCACCAATCGGTTCACCTAATCCGAGAAGGGCAACAGAAATACCATCAAAACCTTCACTGAAAATGACACCATCCGCAGGTAATGCTTTGCCAAAGGATAAGAACATGATGGCACCACCAAGTCCTGCAAATAGACCGGATAAAGCCATTGCAATCACGATATTCCGTTTGGTATTCATCCCCGCATATTTTGATCCATCCATCGAGAATCCAGAGGCTCTTAATTGAAACCCTAGGGTTGTTTTATGGATAAGAATATGTACTAAAATAACAATTAAAACAGCTAAGATAATGCCAATATTAATCGTTGATCCAGGAAATAAGAATTGTAAAGATGGAAGGACGGCTGTTCGTTGAACAATGCGTGCTTCAGCACGTAATTCTTGGATAACATTTTGATTGATCAGCATAATTAATAAGAATGAAGCAATATAGTTCATCATAATTGATGAAATGACTTCATTCACATTACGGAATGCTTTAAGAAGCCCTGGGATGAGTCCCCAAATGAGACCTGCAGCACCACCAAGAGTTAAAGCAACAATCCAATGTAGAATTCCTGGGACATTCCATAAGACACCAATATGGACGGCAACATAAGCTCCAACCATCATCTGACCTGAAGCCCCAATATTAAAGAGTCCTGTTTTAAATGCAAAAGCAACAGCTAACCCTGATAAGATAATTGGAGCAGCCATATATAAAGTGTTTCCAATCCCTTGAGATCCACCATTAAATCCACCTAATAAAAGTGTTAATAAAGCTGGGAATGCTTCCATTGGATTAAAAGCTAACATAATAATCAATCCAACGAATAATCCAAATAATATGGCAATTAAGCTAGGCTTGATAGCAATATAAAAACTTTTCAATATTTTCTTCATGCTTTAAGTCCTCGCTTTCCACCAGACATATATAAACCAATCTCATCATAATCGGTTTTAGTTGGATCTAACTCAGCGACAATCTCACCTTCGAACATAACTAAAATACGATCGGATAAATTCAATATTTCATCAAGTTCGAGCGAGACTAAAAGGATACCTTTTTGTCTTCCTCGTTCTTCAATGAGCTGTTGATGAATAAATTCAATCGCTCCGACATCTAATCCTCTTGTGGGTTGAACAGCTATGAGGAGTTCATGATCTCTTGAAATCTCACGGCCTAAAATCGCTTTTTGTTGGTTACCACCACTCATACTTCGAAGATCAGTTTCTGCACCTCTTTCACTTCGAATATCAAATTTATCAATCAATTGATTGGTATATTCTCGAATCGTGTTAAAACGAAGAAATGATTTATTTTGAAATTGTTTTTGATAGTAATTTTGAATAATCATATTGCTTTCTAAATTGAAATCTAAGATGACGCCATGTTTTTGACGGTCTTCAGGAATATGTGACATACCGATTTCATATTTTTTACGAATGGATGCTTTTGTGATGTCTTCACCATTTAAAGATACTGTTCCATGATGTAATGGGATTAAACCTGTGATGGCTTGAACAAACTCGGTTTGCCCATTCCCATCAATTCCAGCTATACCGACAATCTCACCACGATGTACTTTTAAATTAATGTCATTGAGTATTTTCTTTCCTTTACCTTCAAGGGATAAATTTTCAACATTAAAGACGACCTCACCTATTTTTGTCTCTGGTTTATCAACGGTAAAAGAAACTTGACGTCCAACCATCATGGTTGCCATTTCTTCAACGGTTGAATCTTTCACATTGACTGTGCCAATCATTTTGCCACGTCTGAGTACTGTACAACGATCAGCAACCTCTTTAATCTCATTGAGCTTATGCGTGATTAAAATAATGGTTTTGCCTTCTTTAGCAAAATTTTTCATAATACCCATGAGGTCATGAATTTCTTGAGGGGTAAGTACAGCAGTTGGTTCGTCAAAAATCAAAATATCTGAATCACGATAGAGCATTTTTAAAATCTCTACACGTTGTTGTTGTCCGACGGTAATGTCTTTAATGAGCGCATCTAGCTCGACTCTTAAGTGATAGCGTTCAATTAGTGACTCGATTTTTTTACGTGCATGTTCATAAGAAATGACACCATATTTTGTATCTTCAGCACCTAAAATAA
>JAFGTQ010000052.1 GCA_016934015.1 Acholeplasmataceae bacterium
CGCTTAATTTTTAAGATTTCACATGATTAAACATAAACTATAACCTGTAAATTAAATAAAATAAGAATCTTTCATTTAATCAATTTAATCAACTATACTTTACATGTTAAAATAATGGTATAATGTAAAAAATTAGATAGTATATATAATTTAACTTCGAATTACAATGGCAGGAGGGTAAAAAAATGAAAAAACACATGAGAACTATCGTACTTATGGGCATTGCTATTTTTTTAGGATTTGCAGCTTATCTTGTCCCATTTGGAACAACTTATCATTACTTTTTTGTGCATGGGCAATTTATTTTTATTGTTTTGATTATCATGCTCAAGCAAAAAAGAATTTTACCCATTTTGCTAGTTTTAATAACTGGACACATCATTGCTGATTATTTAGCTTCTGGTATTGTTCCTCTTCAAACGATAACGGAATCTTTTGTGCAATTTTTAACTGCACTCATCCTATATACACTTTTACAACAGAGAGAAAAACAATCAAAAAGATATGAAAATTTTATTGAATCGACCAAGATTGGTACTTGGGAATGGAATGTTCAGACAGGTGCTTGCAGTTTTAATGAATATTGGGCAAATATTTGTGGTTATACACTTGATGAACTAAAACCTTTAAGTATTAAAACTTGGCAAAAATTATCACATCCAGATGACTTGTTGGAATCTGAAAATAAACTCAAGAAAATGTTTCAGAAGGAAACTGATTATTATGAACATCAAGTACGTATGCGTCACAAGGATGGTCATTGGGTTTGGGTTTTAGATCATGGGAAAGTCATGACTTGGACAGATGATCAGCAACCGTTAATTGTTGCTGGAACACATATCGATGTGACAAGAGAGATTGACATGAAAAATAACATTCAATATGTACGCGATTTAATGGCTTACATTGTTGAAAATGCGAATGCTGCGGTAGCTGTTCACGATTTAAATTTAAATTATATCTATGTGAGCAAAAAATATTGTGAGGCCTATCAAGTAGAATATGAAAACATCATTGGAAAACATCATTATGAAGTATTTCCGGATTTACCTCAAAAATGGAGAGATGTTCATCAAAGGGTACTAAAAGGAGAAATTATCAGTGATGACCGTGATCCATACCAGCGTATGGATGGACATACCGATTACACACGATGGGAATGTAGACCTTGGTATGAACAAGATGGTAAAATTGGTGGATTAATTGTCTATACCGAAGTGATTAATGACCAAATTGAACGCGAACTTGAACTTGAAAAGTCAAAACAAACACTTCAAGATATTATGGATAGCTTACCTATTGGAATTGCTTCTCATGATTTATCATCAAATCTTGATTTTGAGTACATGAATGATGTTTATCCAGAATTCTATGGAACGACGAAAGAACTTATTGAGGAAAAAGGATTTTGGGAAGCTGTTTATGAAGATCCAGAGTTTCGAGATGAGATTAGAAAACGTGTTGTCGATGACATTCAAAATTATGACGGAAATAGACTCGAGTGGTTGGATATTCCTTTAAAAAGAGAAGGTCAACCAACGAGATACGTATCTTCATTTGCAACTAAAATTCATAAAACTGGTAAAATGGTTTCAACGGTTATCGATGTGACCGATCGTATACTTAGAGAAGAAGAAATTCGCAAATTTGGTTATACAGATAGTTTATTAAATATTCCGAATCGATTATTTTTTACGGATCAATTCAAAACATTAGATAAGGGAAATTTATTACCACTTACCGTAATTGTGATGGATATTAATGGTTTAAAAATTATCAATGATGCTTTTGGTATGGAAAAAGGAAATGACGCACTTAAACAAGTTGCTCATATGTTAATTCAAATTAAGCGTGAAAATGATGTCATCGCGCGTATTGGTGGAGATGAATTCGCAATGCTTTTATCAAATACCAATCAAGATGAGTTGGATGCGATTAAATCCACGCTTCATGAACTATCAAAAACTTTAAAAATACAAGATGTTAGTTATTCACTCGCCATTGGAGTATCAACTAAAAATGATTTAAAAACAGATCTTTATGATACACTCAAACAAGCTGAAGAAGATATGTATCGCAAGAAAGTTCTTGAAGGACAAAGCATTCGCAATCGAGCAATCTTAAGTATCTTAAGCATGTTAACGGACAAATATGATGAAGAACGGATTCATTCTGAAAGAGTAAGTCAATATTGCATGAAAATTGGAGAAAATCTAAAACTGAATGCAGATGAACTCGAGGAATTGAAAATGGCTGGTATGCTTCATGATATTGGTAAAATTGCCATTCCTGATAGTATCTTAGATAAACCTGGGAAACTTACTGATGAAGAATGGATAATTATGAAACAACACACACTTTATGGCTATAATATCTTAAAAGCTGCAGATGAATATAGTAATCTTGCAACCTATGCGCTTACCCATCATGAAAAATTTGATGGCACAGGATATCCTCAAGGAATAAAGGGTAAAAAGATACCATTATATTCACGGATTATAAGTGTTGTTGACGCATATGAAGCGATGACATCAGATCGTGTATACCGCAAAGCAATGGATCAACAAGACGCAATTGATGAGCTTACTCGATGGTCTGGCAAACAGTTTGATCCTGAGATTGTTGATATATTTATTCATCAAGCTTTATAAATATTTAATATATAGATGTAACAATAAAAAGAGCGCATTTTTGTTAAATGCGCTTTTATATTTTTGTCATTTTTATCCAATCTTCTGGAATAGGTGAAATTTGTGCCATGACTGCACCTAGTATTAATCCTCGATCTGAACTTGCCCCACCGAGCTTTGCATTCCAATCGATGATTTCTTCATAAGATCTAGAGCGATAAAGCATGTGATAAATGAGAGGAATGGATTGAGGTAAGTGACATGCTGTACCAGCATAATCACGAATAAATGATTTTGTATCATCCATTTTTATTGCTTGGGTAAGTTTTTCTTGATAGCTCTTTGGTGCAAACTGAATCGCTTCAGATAAAACATCACTTAAAGGTTTAGTCTTAATATGTTTAAAGATGTAATCAAACATCTGATAAAAATACTTGTAATCTTCAAGAGTTGTAAAAGCAGATGCAAGTTCCCAAGCTTTATCACGATTGATATTTAGTTCTTTACATACAAGATATGGGATGAATCCAACAAGATGGTCATCGCTAAGAGGTTGTTCATCCATAGTAAGATTTAAGTCTTTAATAAGTCTTTGAAGGATTAATCTTTTACCGTAAGTTTCAATATAACCCTCATAAGATCCACCGGGTTTTATATAATTATAAATTAAATCTTCATAATCATTTTTTGATATCGTTGGATTCGATTTCATTTCTTTATAAAGCCATTTCAACATCATACCTTGTGTAGTAGAAGAACCAATTTTAGCATGTGGATAAACATAGTAGGAAGGCGTTGCACGATCAAAATGTTTCTTCATTTGTTTATTGAATAATAAATTTTGTTCTTTGGATAACTTTTCCAGATAGTCACTATCATAAATCCAATGAAAACCGAGAGTTGCTGCATTTGCAACTAACGCGCCTTTAATATATTGATCCATTATTTATCGTACCTTTTGCATGAATGCTTTTAAAGATTCACTTTTGGGATGATCTAATATTTCTGGGGTTCCCATTTCAACAATTTCACCTTTATCCATATAAATCACATAGTCTGCAAAATCCTTAACAAAACTCATGACATGAGTGACAAAGATAAAATCTTTTCCTAAACTCTTTAACTCTTCAACAGCTGTTAAAACTTCATGAGTTAAGATAGGATCTAGTGAAGAAGTAGGTTCATCTAAAAAGATGATATCAGGGTTAATCGATAAAGCTCTAGCTATCGATGCTCTTTGAGCTTGGCCACCAGAAACATTTTTTGGTAATTTATTGACTTGATCTTCGAGATGAAGCATTGAAAGATACTTCAAAGCGATTTGTTCTGCTTGATTATTCTCATATCCACGTGTTTTTTCTAAAACTAATGTAATATTTTGTTTTAAAGTAAGATGAGGGAATAAATTATGATGCTGAAAAACAAAACCGATTTTTTTTCGATACTCTTCTTCATTAACGGCGTGATCATTGACGAAAAGTTCACCTGAACTGGGCTTTTCTAAACCCGATAATAAGCGAATTAAAGTTGATTTACCTGAACCTGAAACACCGATGATGGCAACAGAATGATGTCCGTCTAAATTAAGCGATAAATCATGAAGAACTTCAACATCATAAAGATGAGAAACTTGATCGATTTTTATCTTCATAAAGCCCACTTCCTTTCAATCACTTTTGCAGCTTGAGAAAGTGGAATTGTAATCATTAAGTAAAGAACCCACATTAAAACATAACCTTCGACAAACCGAAATGTTTGAGATTGAGCAACTCTAATTGCATAGTAGAGTTCATTATAGGATAAAACATTTAATAACGCACTACCTTTAATAATCATCGATAGATTATTCATCATAGGGGGCATTAAAATTCGAATAACTTGAGGGATAATGATATATCGATACCTTTGATATGGAGTAAATCCAAACAAATCCATTGTCATGTATTGATCTCTTGAAATACTAGAAAATCCAGATTGATAAACGTTTTTCATATAGGGTGTCATATAGATGATTAATGCGATATAGCCCATTAGATTTCGATTATAAGTTCCAAAGGCAGGTCCGATTAAAAAAGCTGTGATGACAACGAGTACTAATAGAGGTGTTCCATAGATGATTTCAGTAAATACATCGGTAATTGCATTTAAATATTTAACCTTTGAAATACTAAATAAATAGAAGATGAAACCTAAGACTAAACTACCCAATAGAGCAACTGTTGAAACTAAGATGGTGTTACCTATGGCAGAACCGATTAAATCTTGGTAAGGTTTAAATGAAGCAATCGAAAAATTCTCGACTTGACGTGTAACCACAAAAAAGACGAGTGCTAAAACTGTTAAAATAGCAAGTGCATACGCGGTAATTTTACGCATTAGTATAGAAATCTAAACCTTTTCCTAAATTTTCAAGTAATATTGGATTCCATTTATTAGCAAGTATTTCATATAACCCATTTGCTTGATTAAATGTTTCGATAAAAGCATTCGCTTGTTCAACAAGTTCTGTATTTCCTTTTTTAACAGCCATTCCGATTGGGCTTGCTACAAAAGAATCCCATACAACTAAAGTCGATGTTGGATTTGCTTTATAACCATCAACAACTGGATTTGCACTCATCAATAATATATCCGCAGTCCCTTGAGCTACCTCTTCAACAGCAGTTCCTAAATCAGTCGCCTGAATGACATCTTTCCCGTAACTTTGAGGAATTGAAGAAGAAACTTGGGACGCAATACCCACAAATTTGGCACCATCAACAGCTAATAATTCTTCAACAGTCGAATCACTTGTTAAATTATGTTCATTAGCGAACTGTTGGTTAACGAGAGAGATAATTTTAAAATAAAAGTATGGATTTGTAAAATCAACAACTTCTAAACGTTCTGCAGTAATACTCATCGATGCGATAGCAATATCAATTTCTCCAGATTGAATTGCTGGAATAATTGAACCAAAATCTGTGTTAACAATTTCAACTTCACGACCTAAGTACTCACCTAAAGCATAGGCAATATCAACTGATATACCCTCGGGGTTATTATCTAAATCCACTGTTTCAAACGGTGGATATTTTAAATCCATACCGACACGTAAAACAGTATCGTTTGATGTACATGAGCTTAAGATCAGTATTGAAAATATTAAAGTAAGAATAAAGATTGATTTTTTCATTAAAATGCTCCTTTTTATATACGCTATAAATTAATTATAAGGTAAAAAGATTTGACACTCAAAGAATTTGCAACTATAAAATCAAGTTTCATCTACTTACACGCAAAATAAGCCTTCGTAATGCGAACAAATATACAATTTAAGTTGGATGACATTGCCCTTTTCTTATGTAACTTTTTTGTAAAATTTGATTTAATATATTTACAAAGAAAAATGTCGTGTTATAATATAGATGAATTTAAATATAGATAATCATCGATATTTAGGAGTGAACATATGAACACTGATTATGCTACGTTATTTAAAGCTTTATCGGATGGAAATCGTTTATTGATTTTAAAGCTTTTAATTCAGGGCGAAACATGCGGATGCACACTGATTGATAAATTACCGATTACTCAGCCCACACTTTCGTATCATTTAAAAATATTGACAGAAGCGGGATTAACAAAGGCTTACAAAGAAGGCACATGGGTTAAACACCATGTAGATCACGATAAAATTGATTTAATCATCAAATATCTCGTTGACCTAAAGAATGAGGAAACAGCATGCAACTTATAAGCGATTTTTTCACATTTTTTAATGATCAGTTTCTTAAAATGAAATGGCTTGACCAAAGTGTACGTTGGTTTTTTGGTGATGTTTTAAATATAGATAGGAACTCCATGCTTTTCGAAAGTCTATCATTCTTTGTTTATGATGTCATCAAAATATTTATTCTCTTGTCGATTTTAATTTTTATTGCTTCATATATACAATCATTTTTTTCACCAGAGAGAACACGTAAAATTCTTTCGAATCACCATGGTATAGGAGCAAATCTTTTCGGAGCTTTATTAGGCACAGTCACACCTTTTTGTTCTTGTTCATCCATTCCTATTTTTATTGGCTTTACAAAAGCTGGTTTACCACTAGGGGTGACATTTTCATTTTTGATTTCTTCACCTTTGGTGGATCTCGCATCTGTTATTCTTCTAGCGAGTATCTTTAATTGGAAAATAGCGATTGCATATGTTGTCGTCGGTTTAGTAATCGCTGTAATTGGTGGAAGCCTCATTAGTTTCTTAAAAATGGAAAAATACGTTGAATCATTTGTGATGGAAAATCGACAAATCATCAATGAAAATGATGAAGAAATTGATCCATCAGTCATGACGAAAAAAGAGCGTATAACTTACAGTTTTGAACAGGTTAAAGAAATAATTCATCGAGTATGGATTTATATCCTTATCGGTGTTGGTATTGGAGCTATCATTCATGGATTTATTCCCCAATCGTGGATTGAAAGTGTTTTGGGTGATAAAAATCCATTCTCAGTTATTTTAGCTACGTTAATGGGAATACCCATGTATGCTGATATTTTTGGAACCTTACCAATTGCAGAAGCACTTGTATTTAAAGGCGTGAATATCGGAACTGTTTTAGCCTTCATGATGGCGGTAACCGCTTTATCATTACCTTCACTTATTATGCTTAAAAAAGTCGTAAAAACAAAATTATTACTTACATTTTTAGGAATTGTTACGATTGGAATCATTATCATGGGTTACTTATTTAATGGATTTAGTTACTTATTCATATAAAGGAGAATGAAAGATGAATATTAAGATTTTAGGATCAGGATGTCAAAATTGCAAAAAATTGTATGAGAATGCAAAAGATGCAGTTAAAGCATCTCAAATTGACGCAAGCATCGATTACGTTACAGATTTTAAAGAAATTGCGAAATATAATTTAATGCGTACTCCGGGATTAATCATTAATCAAAAAGTTGTATCTTATGGTAAAGTTTGTACAAAAGAAGAAATCATACAACTAATCAATCAGAGTATGTAATATGAAGATATCAACATTTGAAAAATATCTCACAGTATTTGTTCTAGTTTGTATGGCAATTGGAGTTTTAATCGGCACTTATCTTCCATCTGTTCCTGAGTTTTTGAATCAATTTGAAATTGCATCTGTCAATATACCCATTGGTATTCTCATATGGATAATGATATATCCAATGATGCTAAAAATTGATTTCACATCGGTGAAAAATGTTGGGAAAAAGCCAAAGGGCTTATTTCTAACTTGGGTAACAAATTGGTTAATAAAGCCATTTACAATGTTTGGTATTGCATATTTCTTCTTTTATATTGTATTTAAAAACTTAATTCCCGCAAATCTTCAACAAGATTATCTTGCAGGAGCAGTGTTACTCGGTGCGGCACCATGCACAGCAATGGTTTTTGTATGGAGTAGCTTAACAAGAGGCAATCCAGCGTATACACTTGTTCAGGTTGCTACAAATGATCTTATTATTTTAATACTTTTTGTACCGATTGTTGGACTACTATTAGGTGTTAGTGGTATTGCTGTACCGTGGATGACTTTATTTCTTTCTGTGTTCCTATTTGTGGTTGTCCCTTTAGTTTCTGCATCATTGACGAGATATTTTGTGATTAAACATAAAGGACAAGAATTTTTTAATAAAAAGTTTATTCCTAAATTTAGTTTAATTACCATATCGGGGCTTTTATTGACATTAATTCTAATTTTCTCACTACAAGCAGAATTAATCATAAACAACCCTCTTCATATTCTATATATTGCAATTCCATTGATTATTCAAACATTCTTGATTTTCTTTATTGCTTATTTAGGTGCAAAGAAAATGAGATTATCACATGATGTTGCTGCACCTGCAGGCATGATTGGAGCAAGTAATTTCTTTGAACTTGCAGTCGCAGTTGCAGTCAGTTTATTCCCTTTAAATCCAGGTGTTGCACTTGCTACGATTGTTGGCGTATTAGTCGAAGTACCAGTCATGTTGATATTGGTTAAAATAGCGAATAAAACAAAACATTGGTTTCCAAAAGAATTGGAGTTTTCATATGATAATTAAAGTTTTAGGGCCAGGGTGTCCCAAGTGTAAAGTTTTATATAATCAAGTTTTACGAGTTGAAAAAGATTTATCAAGGCACGACGAAGTGATTAAGGTTGAGGATTATCAGGATATGATGGCATATAATATACTATCAACACCTGCACTTGTCATCGATGAAAAAGTATTATGTTCCGGTCGAATTGCGTCGACCGATGAAATAAAAAAATGGATAAAAGAAAGGGATAATTTATGAAAAAATATAAAATTGCATTTGTATGTGTACACAATTCTTGTCGTAGCCAAATGGCAGAAGCGATTACTAAAGAACTTGCATCAGATATGTTTGAAGCATATAGTGGTGGAACTGAGACGAAACCACAAATCAACCAAGATGCTGTTCGTATTATTAAAGACTTGTATCATGTTGACATGAATAAGACTCAAAAATCTAAACTTATTGATGATCTTCCACAAGAACTTGATGTTTTAGTAACGATGGGATGCAATGTTGAATGCCCATTTATTCCAACAAAACATCGAGAAGATTGGGGATTAGATGATCCAACAGGTTTGCCAGATGAAGCATATTTAAAGACTGCAGAACTTATTAAAGAGAAATTATTTACTCTGAAAGAAAAAATTGAAAAAAAAGAGCTAGATTTAGATTAAAAGAGTGGTGTAAAAGCACCACTTTTTTTATCTTGTGATAAAATATATTTGTTCTATTTGAAAGAGTGTGAAATATGAAACAAAGTAAGCATCGTCGTATATATGAATATATACTGATAATCGCAATCATCCTTGGATTAGATGGTCTTTTTTTATTACGTTATGATTTCTCATTAACATTACTTAGATGGTCTTTGGATTTATTTATTATTGCGATATTAATCTCAGTTATTTCATTCATTAGAAATAAGCTATGGCGTTATATTTTAGAACTTACAACGATTTTGATCGCATTGACTTTTTTCATTACAGATAGCACACTATATTTTTATAAAAAAGATATCACCTCTATAGCGATGTTGATTGAATCGTTTCGAGATACGATGACCATTGGTCTTAAATATAGCCCACTCGAAGTTTTCCCTTTGTATGGGTGGTTGCTCATTCTGATTTTTGTAACGATTGGTGCTATCGTTCTAAAGAAACTTATATTTAAAGAAAATCAATATAGCACAAAGAAACAATTAAGACTTAACGTTATTAACCTAATAATTTCCATATTAGGTTTAATCTCTACTACCTTATTTATCAATGATTATGAACATAGTATTTTGGATTATCCAAATGATAAAGTTCGGTTCATCGAAAATTTCGGATCCATTACATATCATGTTCAAGATATATCCTTATATACTTCGTCCTTAATTATTCCAGATTCTACGAGTGAAGAATATAAAGAAGAAATCATAGAAGAGACACAGTTTACAGTCGCTCAAACATCGCCATATTTTGGCTTATTCGAAGGTAAAAATGTGGTTTTCATCATGTGCGAAACTTGTGAGGAATATGCATATTCAAGAGAATATACACCAAACTATTTTCGACTTAGAGATCAAAGTATTTATTTTTCAGAATTTTTCTCAGCTGCTAAAAGTAATTACACTTATGATGCGGAATTCAAATCTTTGACATCTATGATGTATTTTCTATCAGACAATTACATGTATAGTTATGAGGAAAATACATTTCAAAATGCTATACCTTATATTTTAAAAGATAAAGGATATTCAACAAGTTCATTCCATGATTTTACAAAAACTTTCTTTAATCGAAATCAAATGCATCCTCAACTTGGATTCGAAAATTATTATGGAAGAGAAGATATGGTTTTTAGTGAAACAGAGTTTTGGCCAAAAGATTCTGAGATGTTTGAAAGCATGAAAGATTTGATGGTTCCTATCCAAGAAAACCCGTTTTTCACTTTTATTATCACAGTAACATCTCACGGACCATACAATGAGTATCGTCAAGAACTTGATGAATATTATCAAATCTTACTAAATGATCCTACATATGATGAAGCTGAACTTGAATATTTAACATTAATGGCTGCACAAATGGATTTTGATAAAGGTTTAGGGATTTTATTAGATAATCTTGAAGACAAACAATTAATGGATGATACGTTAATCGTCTTATATAGTGATCATAAAAATTACTCAAGTCCTGAAATTACTGATAAATACTCAACTGATGTTAATGATTCACTAGATGTTAATCGAGTACCTATGCTCATCTATGGTCAAGGATTAAACCCCGGAATTAATGATGTTCTATCTTCGCATTATGATATTACACCTACGGTACTAGACCTTCTGGGCATTTCATATTATCAAGATTTTTATTATGGTGAAAGTTTATTCTTAACGGAAAGATCAAATATCCCCATCATCTTATCACTATCCACTTGGATTACAAATTCATACCGATTATTGAATAATGAGATTGTTTCAGGTGAAGTAATTATCGACGAGATTGAAACAACAAGATCTTATGTGTTGGAAAAAATAGACTTCTTTGAGAAATTATTTATAACCGATTATTTTTTAGAACATAAAACAACAGTTGATTAAAAAGCCATAACCGCTAGGGTTGTGGCTTTTTCATATGTTATAATGGCTATAATAGATGAGGTTAATTATGAAAAAAAGTGATTTTTTATGGGTATTAATGTTAGTTGGATTTACGTCACTCGTTTTAATTGAATCAACAAGAGAAGTATATGAATCATGGAATTCAAATATGCCATATCTCATGGGATTTATAAAAACTGCTTTTTTAGCATCGATGGGTGAAAGACTGGTTCATCGAATGAAGTACAAAACATATTTTGGAGATTCTGGGATTATTTTAAAAGCAATTGTTTGGGGTTTTTTAGGTATGGTATTTGTTTTGATATTTCAAATTTTTTCGCAAGGTGTTATTTATTCACAAAACCAACAATTACTTCCCATGATCAATCAAACATCCTTTTGGGGGGCACTCCTTACAGCTTTTTTAACTTCAACTTTAATGAACATATTTTTTGCACCAACATTTATGATGTTACATCGTATTTCGGATGGTTATATTGAATTGTCCAGCGGCAACTTCAAAAAAATGCGGAATATAAAGTTTGATGAAGTAATTTCGAAAATAGATTTTAAAATGTTCATCTCATTTGTCGTAATTAAAACAATTCCTTTGTTTTGGATTCCAGCACACACCATCACATTTTTATTACAACCACAATACCGTGTGTTATTTGCAAGTTATTTATCAATCGCACTAGGAATTATTTTGACTTTTGCGAAAACAAAAAAAGTTGAAGGAGACCACATATGATTCTTTCAAAGAATGTTGCTGATAAAATTGTTTCAGAGCTTTCAAAGATTGTAGAACAACATATTAATATTATGGACATTGCAGGTGTCATCATTGCAAGTACTGATGCGAATCGTATTGGTAGTATCCATGGTGGAGCTGTCAAAATATTGAATGAAAAACTTTCTGAGCTGATGATTCAAAGTGATGATGAATATTCAGGAGCTAAGAATGGGATAAATCTCCCCATAGAATTTAATGAAGAAATAATTGGTGTAATAGGCATGACAGGTAATTACAACCAAGTTTATAAATATGGTCAGATTATTAAAAAAATGACTGAAATTCTTTTGCTTGATTCATATATGAGAGAACAGCATATGATCGAGCAAAAAGCACGGGATCGCTTTTTAGAAGAGTGGATTTTTGGGCGATATGAATCAAATTATCCGAATGAATTTGAGCAGCGTGCTCAAAGGTTAGGTGTTGATGTAAAATCGGCAAAACGAATTTTAGTTTTTTCAGTAAGAACTATGAATAACCAACAAATGGATGATCAAACTCAAACAGCAATAAGCCATCGCATTCGTGTTTATTTAATGAGTTTAAAACAAGCATTTTTATTTCGAACAGCGACACTTTTTATATCGGTTTTTAATAATCTTAGTGATGAAGAGATACATTCAATCGCAAACGAAATAGAGTCTATTGTAACTAAAAATTTTGATTGTAAAGTCTTTATTGGCATTGATTCTATTGAAACAAAAGATGTTGTTCAATCATTTAAGAACGCGAATGCAGCTTTACAGTTATCACTTAAAACAGGAAAAAACATTAATATTTATGACGCTCTAAACCTCGATTTATTTATAACAAGAATGCCCTTAAAGGATCGACATGATTTCCTCAATCATTTGTTTATCAATCAGACATATGAACAAATCAAACCGCTTATTGAATTATTAAAAGTTTTTTATAAAGAAAACGGCTCAATTGAAAAGACAAGTGAAAAAATGTTTATCCATAAAAACACACTACAATATCGACTGAATAAAATTACCCAAATTACGACTTATGATCCTAGAAAGCTTGGTTCAGCCCATTTATTCATGGCAGCAATCATGGTATTCGATTCCATAAAAAGTGATTTTATATAGTATTCTGTAACATAAAAACACTATAAATATTAGTTTCTGTAATATATGAAAGCGCAATCATCCTTCTGTATAATAAATATAGAATTTAAATTCGATATATAGGAGGATTTTTTCATGTTAACTGGTATTTGGCTATTTGTTGCATTGATTGTAGCCATCGTAGTTATGATTGTGTTGATCTCGAAATTTAAAGTTCATCCATTCATTTCTATGTTCTTTGTTTCAGTGGTATTAGCATTATTAGTTTTACCCATCGATTCAGTAGTTAATACGATTAATGCTGGATTTGGTGGAACAATGCAATACATTGGTATTGTTATTATTCTTGGTTCACTCATTGGTTATATCGTTGAAAAGACAGGCGCAGCTTTAACCATCGCAGATGTTATTGTGAAATTAGTTGGTAAAAAACGTCCAGAACTCGCCCTTATGATTATGGGTTGGATTGTTTCAATTCCAGTATTCTGTGATAGTGGATTTATCATTTTAGACCCAATTCGTAAATCGATGGCTAAAATGACAAGACGTTCTTCAATTGCAATGGGTGTTGCATTGTCCTTAGGGTTATATGCATCACACGTATTTATCCCACCAACACCAGGTCCAATTGCCGCAGCAGCATCTGTTGGTTTAGGCGATAATCTACTATTAGTTATGGGCGTTGGTGCTTTAGTGTCCATTTTCGCTTTAGTACCTTCATATTTCTTTGCGATTTATATTGGCAAAAAAGTAAAAGTTGATGTTGATGATGAAAATACTGAATCTGATGAAAACGCCGTTGAAGAAGCTTTCCAAACATTAAAAGCAAGTTATGGTAAATTACCAAATGCATGGTTATCTTTTTCACCAATTGTTATTCCAATTATTGCACTTTCACTTGGTACTATAGCTAAAGTATTAGCTTGGGGATCATTACCATTTTTTGCATTCATTGGAGCTCCAATTATTGCGTTATCACTTGGTGTAATTTTCGGGATTATTTTACTTCATACAACTGGCAAACTTGACAAGTTTTATGAAATTTCAGTAGAAAATTTAAAAGTTGTTGGACCAATTTTATTCATCACAGCAGCTGGTGGTATTCTTGGTAAAGTTATCAGTACTGCAGGTATTGTTGATTATGTTAAGGGTAATGCAGATGTTCTTAAATTCTTAGGTATCTTATTCCCATTCATTATCGCTGCAATTCTTAAAGTTGCTCAAGGTTCATCCACTGTTGCAATTGTTACGACAGCAGCAATGATGGGTATTTATACAGATGCAGCTTCAATGATGACTGCTCTTGGATTTACAACACCAATTGCAGCAGCATTAGTGGTTATGGCTATTGGTGCAGGGGCAATGACTGTATCTCATGCGAATGACTCGTATTTCTGGGTTGTTACAAATATGTGCGGCATGACTCCAGAACAAGGTTATAAAACTCAAACACTAGGTACACTTGTTTCAGGTTTAAGTTCAATCATTGGTATCCTTATTCTCAGCATATTTTTGATTTAATAAAAAAAAGTATGAAGAGGTTGCCAATTGGCAATCTCTTTTTATTAATATCAGGAAGGAGAGACATAATGATATGAGCAAGAAATTTGTAATTATTCCAGATTCATTCAAAGGAACACTTTCGTCAATTGAAGTATGCGATATTATAGAAAATGAAATTAACAAGGTCTTCCATGATGCTCAAATCAAGAAGATTCCTGTCGCTGATGGTGGAGAAGGTTCAGTTGATGCATTTTTAGAAGGCTTAAAGGGACATAAAGTGTTTGTTGAAGTTAATGGTCCTTTCTTTGAAAAGATGACATCATTTTATGGTCTAATTGACTCAGGTGAAACTGCTGTGATTGAAATGGCAGCATGCGCCGGATTACCATTAGTTGGTCATAAAAGAGATCCAAGAATTACGACCACTTATGGCGTTGGAGAAATATTGTTACATGCAATTGATCAAGGTGTAAAAAAAGTAATTTTAGGTATTGGCGGAAGTTCTACCAATGATGGTGGATGCGGTTTTGCTGCTGCACTAGGCGTTAAATTTTACGATGATCAAGGTGAAGTTTTTATTCCAACTGGTGGAACTCTACATAAAATAAATAAAATTGATAAATCTAAACTAGATAAAAGATTAAATAAAATTGAACTAATAACGATGTGTGATATTGATAATCCACTTTTTGGTAAAGAAGGGGCAGCTTATGTTTTTGGACCTCAAAAAGGCGCTGATCATGAAATGGTTGAATTTTTAGATCAAGGATTAGAACATTTAGCTCAAATAGTTCACCAATCTTTAGGCATTGATGATCCATATTTTAAAGGTGCTGGCGCTGCCGGTGGACTAGGATATGGAGCAAAAGTCTTTGCTAACTCGAAAATCCAGATGGGCATCGAAACAGTTTTAGATGCAATGCAATTTAATGAACTTGCCAATGATGCAGATTATATCATCACTGGTGAAGGACAAATGGATTTTCAATCTTTAAGAGGTAAAGTGGTTATTGGCGTAGCCCGTAGAGCAAAAGAAACAAATGCTAAAGTAATTGCAGTTGTTGGATCGCTTAAAGGGAATAGCGAAGACTATATAAAAGAAGGTATTACAGATATTGTCATCACAAACTATTTAAATTTATCATTTGATGAATTAAAACCAAGAGCTAAAGAAGATATGGCTCATACGGTTGGATTATACATTCAATCACTCAAATAGATGAAATATCGCATCTTTCATTTCCTATCAAAACCCAGTTCGATTTGAACTGGGTTTTGGTTTGTATGATTTCAAGTATTCTGGATTATAATAGACTTAAATTAATGATTGGAGATACTTACCATGAATGATCAGAAACAATTATTAAGTATTAGTAAAAAAGCTTTTTTGAATGTGATTTATATTCTATTGATTTTAATCGTGTCTGCAGGAATACTTACACTCTTAATTCAACCAGGTCAATTTTTAAGAGATTCAAATGGTATGGTAATCAGCGGAAGTTTTACATTTATCGAGCAAGTAAATTATCCATTTTGGCGGTGGTTTACTGCACCATTTGAAGTGCTTTTCGGACCAGATGCTATAAGCGTCATTATGATTGGTTTATTTTTGATTATTTTAGGTGGGACTTTTGGGCTCATGCATCAGACTGGCGGAATCAAAGTCATTATTAAGAAACTCATCGATAAATATAAAAACAATAAATATACGCTCCTTCGAATGATTATTTTGATCTTTATGGTTTTTGGTGCTTTTTTTGGAATTTTTGAAGAATCGATTGCATTATTACCAATATTAATTATTCTATCTTTATCCATGGGTTGGGATACGATGACTGGCATGGGAATGTGTTTACTTGCTGCTGGATTTGGATTTGCAACAGCAATCACCAATCCTTTCTCGATTGGTATCGCATCTGATCTAGCCAATACAAATATCTTAAGTGGTGTGATTTACCGCTTAATAATCTTTGTTATTATGTATGGAGTACTTCAATTTTTCTTAGTCAGCTATGCGAAAAAGATTGAAAAAGAACCTTCTAGATCATTAACTTATGAAGAAGATTTAAAGAAAAAAACTGATCTAAAAGAAGAAGAAGATATTTCGAGTGAAAATGAGGTTAGAATATTCAAAGTTTATGTCACACTTTTTATTGTTTTACTCATCAGCATTATTACGACAGGTTTACTCGAACTTATTTTTAGCTTGTCTATACCAGCCATTCCTGTCATGGCAGCTATCTTTTTAATTGGTGGTTTAATATCGGGATATATTGTGACTAAAAATATTAAATATACATTAAAAACGTATCTAAAAGGTATGTTAGGAGTTTTGCCTGCATTTATACTCATTTTATTAGCTGTGAGTGTGAAACATATTATATCAAATGCACAAATTATGGACACAATTCTTTATCATTTATCAAATATGCTTGATGGAAGTTCACCAATCGTTGCTATCTTGTTTATTTATTTATTTGTTTTAATTATTCAGTTTTTTATTGGTTCAGCATCAGCTAAAGCATTTCTTATCATGCCAATCATCTTACCGCTTGTATCACTTATTGGAATAACTTCGGAGTTAGCTATTCTAGCATTTATTTTTGGTGATGGATATACAAACGTCATTTTTCCAACAAATGGAGTTTTACTGATTGGGTTATCGATTGCTTCAGTGAGCTATTCCAAATGGTTTAAATTTACTTACAAATTGCAAATCATCACATTATGTTTAACTGTGATTTTCCTCATTGTTGGTATTCTCATTGGTTATTAAAAAAAGCCCGAAGGCTTTTATAATTGATCGATAATATTTAAATAAAATTTAACACCATTAATAATGTTTTCAATTGAAATATCTTCATCAACACCATGAATCTTTGCCAAATCAGCTTTTGAAACATCCATCGGTGAGAATTTATAAACATGTTCACATATCGAGTGGTAATGTCTAGAATCTGAAGTAGCAATCATTAAATAAGGTGTGGGAATAACTTCAGGCCATGTCTCAGATATGGCTTTTTCAATGATTTGATAAGCTTCATCAATTTTTGAAATGGTGGTTACTTCTGAAACATCATCAGCTTCAACAATGATCTGATCATTATGGATGATTTTTTTGACGCGTTCAATAACTTCAGATGAGCCTTCTTGAGGTCTTAATCGATAATTAATTCCAATACTTGATTCAGCGGGTAAAACGTTAATAGCTTCACTACCACTAGCCATTGTGAATGCTTGAGTGGTTTTAAATAGAGATAAGAATTCACCCCCTGAAGATTTTGCAATCAATTTAACAATAGGTAAGAAAATCCACAAATTTGCAAAAATCATTCGAATAAAAAATGAATTTGAATAAGGTGCGATATGCTCAAAGAGTGCCTTAACAGGTGGTGTTAATTTGAGCTTAAATGATTTATGATTATTGAGTTTTGTGATTGCATTTGATAGCATTGTCAAAGTTGTGTTTTTAGGAGGTGTAGAAGCGTGACCCCCACTACTTTTTGCAGTTAATTTTAAATTCATGAATCCTTTTTCAGCGATACCAACAACAGCTGCCTTTTTAATGACACCTGGGAAAATTTTAGAAACAATTGCTCCACCTTCATCTAAAACGAGATAAGGTTTGATATTATTTTCTTTAAAATAAGCCACCATTTCTTGTTGTGATGTCCCATAGGTTTCTTCATCTCCACCAAAAGCTAAATACAAATCTTGTTTAAATGTTTTTCCATTTGAAAGTGAATGTTCAACAGCTTCCATAATCGCATTTAAACTTGATTTTGTATCAAGAGTACCACGACCGTAAACATAGTTATTTTCAATTTTTCCACTAAACGCATCACTACGCCAATTACCATTAATCGGAACTACATCATAATGGCTCATAAAGACAACGGGCTTTTCACATGATTCACCTTTGATATGAAAAAGTATTCCTCGATCAAACAACTGAGGTGATGCCAATTCATGAATTTTAGGATATCGCGATTTTAAAAATGCACGAAATTTTACAAATTCAGCATCGTCTACTTTTGATGGATCAGGATTTGATATCGTTTTGAATTGAATCATAGAACTTAGTGATTCAATCGCATGGTTTTCATCAATATCATGTTTCTTTTTCATTGTTGCTGTAATGATTGGTTTAAATTTTACTGTCCGAATGATAATTACTAAAATTAAAGTAACAGGGATAATCAGAAGCAAGTATTCCATAAAATCAACTCCTTCGATAATTATCTATATTATAACTTAATCCACTATATAAAACGAAGTTGATGTGATAATCACTATAATTTATACACTTTTTTCCATAAAAAGCATTAAAAAAATAAATAAATTATGATATCATGGCACTATATTATCCGTTAACAAGGAGTGATTTCATGCGTCGTTTATTCATTTTATCATTAATAATTTTAACTTCTCTTTTTTTAATATCATTCGAAGTCCAAGCAGAAGAGTATGATGGTGACATAGCTGCTGGTACTTATTATGGAACATTGAACACCTTAAAGGACTCATCAACATATGGACTTGCATTTCCAGATCCAATTACTTTAACTTTTTATAAGCGTGGATTTACGTCTGAAACTGAATTTATTTTGCGCGCAGAATTGAATGGTGAATATTTTGAAAGTTTAGATGGACTTGATTTGAATACTAATTCTATCGTGAGATGGCATCCATCGACTTATGCAGAATATAATTTAACTGCTGGGGATGAGCCAAGTTTTAATTTTAGATGGTCATCAAAAGAAATAGGAGATCATTTTATATCAATTGCTTCAAGTACATATTTCGATAGCGATGCAGGCGATTTCAAAGTCTATTTTAGAGCTGAATTGGCTGTGGATGAAGGTTTTAATGTACCACAAATAAAATCAGTTCAAGAAGGCAGATTAAGTCGCATTGAAGAGGGCGAATATTATGAAGGAGATGGACCTTATAACCCTGGAGGAACCACGGATCCTAGTGAAGATCCAGGAGATGACCCAGAACCAACATGTCCAAATCAAATTGATACTTCCAATATGTTACAGGTTCATGCAGGTGTAACCTATACAAAAGGTGATAATATTTATTTTAAGAATGAAGATTGTACGACAGGTAGAATTCGTAAGAATCAGCCTTTCTCAACCGGAGATATACTAACCACTGGATCTGGAGATACGGATTTCATGGAAGTATCACTGGGCACGGGCACTGAATTTTCTCAAGTGGGTGGTGAACCTTATTTTAGAATGCAACGCTTATCAATTTTTAGAGTCATGCCAGATGAAAAGGATGTTCGCGTCAGAATATCTAAAGGGAAAGTTATGTTTCGTGACATGATGTCTAAAGTCAAAGAATTATACTCTGATGATTTTATTATTGAAACTCCGAGTGCAGTCACTAGCATACGTGGCACTGAACTTTATTTAGATGTTCAAGAAAATGGTGACACCGTGATTTATTTAACCCATGGAACAGTTGATGTGACAGATAATTATGGATACACAATCAATCTTATTGCTGGTCAAAAAGTAGAAGTCACTATGGATACCGGAATTGGGTTTGTCGATTTTATTTCTGAGGATGATTATTCTAGTTTTGAAATATATGAAATTGAAGAAGAAAGCAATTTTGTTTGGGGATTAATTTTAGTATTATTGATTGTTTCACCAATTGTGATAGTATTCTTTGTTTTAAGAGCTATTAAGAGAAAACTATTCGGGAAAAAACAAAAATTAGAAAATAGAACTTGATTAGATTAGCAAGATAAAACTTGAAGGATGAATGCATAATTCATCTTTCTTTTTATTTATGTCAGAATTGAAAGGACGAATAAAACTATATCGTGTAAAATGTAGTTATAGAACTGATGAAATGAGGGATAATGATGATCTACGAGAAAAAATATTTAGAATTACTTAGCCGCGAGTTTCCAACCGTACAACATGCGAGTAGTGAAATTATTAATTTAAGTGCAATCCTTAATCTTCCGAAGGGCACCGAAATTTTTATTACAGATATTCATGGAGAATTTGACGCATTCAATCATTACTTAAAAAATGCCTCCGGGATTATCAAAGAAAAAATCGATATTATTTTTACGGATGAATCGGAAGAAAATCGTAGTAGACTGGCTTTTTTCATTTACTATCCTACCGATATGCTGAGTAAATATCAAGCAAAAATTGATCCAAATGATTTTCATAAACTCGTTAGAAAAACACTCTATCAAATGGTACAATTATCAAAATATATCATTACAAAATATACTAAAAGCAAAGTTTCAAAAGCATTACCAAAAGAGTTTGGTTATATTATTACTGAATTACTATATGAATCATCAGATCACGAGGATAAAGAACGTTACTATCAAGCCATTATCGATTCCATTTTCGCAACTAAAAGAGAAAAGAAATTCATCGTAGAGATTAGTCGGTTTATTCGAAATATGGCAATCGATCGATTGCATATCGTTGGTGATATTTTTGATCGAGGACCAAAACCTCATTTAATTATGGAAAAACTTATTCCGAAACAAAATGTTGATATTCAATGGGGGAATCATGACATCACATTTTTAGGTGCTGCATGTGGTTCTGAAGTTATGGTGGCTAATGTCATAAGAATTGCAGCTAGATATAGCAATCTTGACTATTTAGAAGATGGATACGGTATTAGTATGTTGCCTCTTGCAAGACTTGCACATAAATACTACGGTGATGATCTTTGCACTGAATTTATTCCCAAAAATAAAGAAGAAATCACGGAAGAAGATTTAAATTTTATGGCAAAAATCCATAAAGCCATTTCTGTGATTCAATTTAAGCTAGAGTATGAAGTTATATCACGTAATCCAAATTTTCAACTTGAAGATCGACTATTACTTGACAAGCTAAATTTAGAAGACAAAACGATTGTTATTGACGGTACATCATATTCCTTGTTAGATTCAAATTTTCCAACAATCGATCAACACAATCCTTATCAACTCAATGAGGATGAATGTGATGTCATTAATCACTTAACTCAATTATTTTTGCACAACGAAATGCTTCAGAAACATGCTAAATATTTAATTCAAAAAGGATCAATGTATTTGAAATATAATGGAAATTTATTATTTCATGCTGTAATTCCAATGAATACAGACGGATCTTTCTTAGCCCAAGAATTTGATGGTTTATTTTATAAAGGGAAAGCACTATTTGACGTTTGCGAACAAAAAATTAGACAAGCCTATTTAAATCGATACACACCAAACCATGATAAAGATATCTTTATGTATTTGTGGCAAGGTTCAACAAGCCCATTATTTGGAAAACATACCATGAAAACTTTTGAACGTTATTTTATTGCGGATAAAGCTATTAGAAAAGAAAATAATAACGCATATTATAAAAACAGAGTGGAAGAAGCTTCTTTAAAGAAAATATATAAGGAGTTTAATCTTGATTTTCAAAGATCTAAAATTGTAAATGGACATGTTCCTATGGATATTACAAAAGGAGACCAAGTCATACTTGGTAATCATCGAATTTATTCAATTGATGGTGGTATGAGTAAACAATATTCTGATACAACATCGATTGGTGGGTATAGTATGATCAGTGACTCCCATGCTTATTTTTTAGTGTCTCATGAACGATTTGATACTTACCATGCGCTTATTCAAAAAGAAAAAGACATTGTATCTGTCACAAGAAGTGAAGAACTAAATACAAGAAGAACTTATATTTATGATACAGATCAGGGTGCAGAAATTGGTGAAAGAATTCAAGATTTATATAAACTTCTTGAAGCTTATAGAAATGGAACAATCAAAGAAATTGGATAGCAATAATCATGATATAACATTTAAATTGGACATTATAAATCTTCTATGATATAGTGAAGGTGTATTCCCCATATATGGATTTAAGTTTAAACGATTTAAGAGTTTCAAATAGATTTGTGTGTTGGGATTTACGCTTTTCTGTTAAGCTCAATATGAGCATGAAGTAGTTTATAATCTTTAAGTTTATTAGTTTATATATTTACGGATTTCTTGTGTATGTATATATGGGGAATACCAATTAATAAAAAAACCAGTCGATGACTGGTTTTTCATTTAATTAAATTCTTGTTTGGACACCTTAACATTTTTGACATATTCAATTTGAATTTTTTCTTTTTTCTGAATATCATTGATCAATAATTCTGTAATATCGAGTGGAAACTCTTTAATTATTTTAAGTTTTTTATGCCACAAAATATTTCCTCCACCACTCATCCGATATGAATTCAAAACAATCGTGAAACGATCATCTTTTTTAATCTCCTGATTTTGGTAGGAAACACGTTTAACTTCATTGGGCTTATTTGTGAGAACAATAATTTCATATTCAATACCATCAAAAATATCATAATTGTATAATTCCTTTTTTGGATATAGATAAGAAGGATTAATCATAAATTTGTTTTCATCATTCAAATCAAAAAATTGAGCATTATGTGTTAATGCTTCTATTAGAGTTTCTCCGGTAATTTCACATAAAATGAGTGTATTAGGAAATACATAAGTGTTTAAAACATCCCGTATGGTGATAATCTGATGAAAGCCAGTAACGTCATTTCCTAAACTACAACAACTGATGGTTGCACCGGTCGCTTTCATTTGAACCTCATTAATGTATTGAAAAATAGGATGTTTATGAAGTCTTGCATCTAAAGGATCTTCAATTAGAAAGGTTGAAGATGCTTTTCCTATGGCTTGATTGAGTTGGATATTGGATTTTTGAATAAAATTTTCTAAGTGAGTTAATACGTTTGGATCATCATCAAAATTTTCCATCGAAACTAATTCTCCATCAATATGATGAACTTTCCATTTTTTTTGTTTTACGAAATCAACCTTCGTGTGAGACACATGCGAACCAGCATAACCAGGTTGATGTGTGTATCGATTTTTTTGATGAATTGTGATGAGGCGATGTTCATGACCTGTGAGCAGTAAATCGATGGCTTTAATTTCTTTAAAAATTTGATATCCTAAATTTTCTTCGTTATTTTTTGCTTCAATAGCACCTGTGGCAAGATTCTTTCCATAACTTCCATGGTAGGCAACAATGATATAATCGGGATGTTCATTTTTTTTGATAAAACCAACCATTCTTTTTGCGCTTTCGAAGGCATTCTCTATAATGATGTCACCCAAAACCTCTTTTGATTCCCAATGAGAAATGTAGTTGTTGGTAATACCGATGATTGCGATTTTAGGTCCATCATTAAATGTTTTAATAGCATATGCATAGTTAAAATACAAGGATTCACCACGAAATACATTCGAACATAATGTTTTTGCATGAAGTGATTGCGTGAATTGTTTTAAATGCGTTAAGCCATAATTAAAATCGTGGTTTCCAGGAATAAAATAGTCGTATTTAATCAAATTCATAGTTTCGGAGAAAGGATTGAATGCTTGATCATGATTTTCTTTATAAATATATGCGAGTGGGCTTCCTTGAATAGTATCACCTAAATCAATCTTAATTTGATGGCGATGTGTCTGTGTCTTAAAAAAACTTGAAATTCTCGCGAACCCCTTATTTAAAGGATTATTGTCTCGGTATGAATCACTGGTTAAATGTCCGTGAGTATCGGAGGTGTGATAAATATGAAGTTCAAATTTTTGGTTCATTCAAATTTTTTCCTTTCTAATTAATTTCATATTTTTAGTATACGCGAATTTCATTAAATATTGTTGTTATTTTATTGTTATCATACTATAAGTATGCTAAAATGTAAGCATAATAAAGAAAGAGGAGAAAAAAATTATGTTCAAGAGACTTACGTTAGTTGTTCTAACATTATTCGTTGTGGTTAGTTTAGCAGCTTGTAGTGGAAAAGAAGTGGAAAAGACAGATTTAAGTGTATTCTTTGTTCCTTCAAGAGATAATGCAACTTTAGTTCAAGGAATTAGTTATTTACCAGAATTGTTAAAAGCTGAGTTATCAGAATTGGGTTACGATTTTGAAACCGTCAGTGTTTATGTAGGTACATCTTATGAAGCTGTTGGTCAAGCACTAGATGCTGGCACAGCAGATATTGGATTTATTCCAGGCGGAACTTATGCGGTTTATGCAGATGGTAGTAACATGGATGTTGCACTTACAGCAACTCGTGGTGGTTTGAACAAAGACTCTGCAAATCCTAAAGATTGGAACGATGGATTGCCAACAACTTCTGATCCAAACTATCAAGTAACTTATTACCGTTCACTTGGTATTGCTGGAACTAGTGATAAAGGTCGTGAACTTGCTGAAAAAATTAATAACGGCGGACAAATCACTTGGGAAGATTTACAAGATGTTAAAATTGGAGTACAATCAGTAACATCTTCATCTGGTAGAGTTTATCCATCTTTATTATTTGCAAAATTATATGATGGTAAAACATTAAATGATCTTCCAACAACAAACGTTATTCAACTTGCTGGTTATGGTGCTGCAGCGGCAGCATTAGCTTCTGGTCAAGTCGATATCGCTTTCGGATATGCCGATTTTAGAAGAGATTATGCAACATTATGGACTTCTACTGAAGAAGGTGGATACAGTCGCACTGAATCTATTTGGGCGGAAACCGATGTAGTTTACGTTTCTGACGGTGTTTATAATGATACAATTACTGTTTCAAAGAAAACTGTTGATGCTGATCTACAAGCAGCTATTGAACAAGCATTCATTAATTTAGTTTCAGATTCTACACCTCTTGCTAAACCATCTGGCATATTTGAAATGGTTAAAGATATTTTCAAAGTTTATAGCCACGAAGGATATCAAATAGCTGATGATTCAGATTATGATGGAGCACGTGAAGCTGATAAATTAGTAAACGGTTAAGATTAAGCAATTTAGGCATAAATAATAAATAGGCTTAATATAATCATATTAGGCCTATTTTTGCTAGAAGGAGTAAAACACTATGATAAAATTTCAAAATGTGACTAAAATCTACCCTAATGGAGTTCAAGCATTAAAAAATGTTGATTTGGTGATTGAACCCGGCCAATTTGTTGCAATTATCGGGCTTTCTGGTGCAGGGAAGTCAACACTTATTAAATTAGTTAATAAGATGATTGATGTTACCGAAGGAAACATTACTGTTAATGGTTTAGAAATTCCTAATTTAAAAGGAAAAGCATTAAGAAGATATAGACGTCATGTAGGGATGGTGTTTCAGTCATTTAATTTGATCAATCGCACAACCGTCATTAACAATGTTCTAGCAGCGAGAGTGCCAGATATGAACCCTTTTTTAAGTATGTTTGGATTTTATACGAAGAAAGATAAACTTTTAGCTCTAGAGTCTTTGTATAAAGTCGGCATACTAGAGAAAGCTTATATTCGTGCAGATCAACTTTCTGGAGGACAGCAACAACGTGTTGCACTTGCACGAACGCTTGCTCAGAATCCAACGATTATTTTAGCAGATGAACCTGTTGCATCCCTAGATCCAATTACAGCGAATCAAATCATGAGTGATTTTGAACGTATTAATAAAACCGAAAATATTACTATTTTAGTGAATATGCACCATGTCGATTTAGCATTGAAATATGCGACACGGGTCATCGGTATTAATGAGGGAAAAATTGTTTATGATGGAAATACGGACAACGTTACAGAAGATATTCTCAAAAAAATATACGGGAGAGAGTTAACTGATGAAGATATTATGTTCAAAGATAAACAAGTTCCTCGCTAGTATTTCTAAGTTAACCGAACGCAGAAGAACAACAGTTTTGAACGATGGTACGAAGATCACAAAACCAATTTCCTATAGTCTTTTATATCTTGCATTAATTGTGTATGTATTCTACTATTTTTGGAATATGATTGTCACTGAGTTCTTCAGTAAATTTGGTTTTAACTTTTTTATCAACAATCTTCCTAATTTTTTTACAATTTTAGAAGATATGGTAACTACGGTTAATTTTTCTTATACACCCTATGTTATAGCTCCGATGATTGATACCATACAAATTTCAGTTTTAGGAACATTGTTCGGTGCGTTATTGGCAATCCCAGCTTCGATTTTGGCATCACAAAATATCATGGGAAAAAGCGTTATACCAGCGATAACAAAAACATTTTTATCAATCATTCGAACATTTCCGACGTTAGTCTACGCCGTTGTTTTGTCATTCGTATTTGACTATGGTTCATTTGTAGGTGTATTAGCAACTATTTTATTTACATTTGGGATCATCTCAAAGATGCTTTATGAAATCATTGAGTCGATTGATATGGGGGCATTTATTGCAATTGAAACTACAGGTGCGACAAAATTACAAGCTTTTCGTGCTGCTGTCGTCCCACAAGTGATTGGACGTTTTTATTCAGTCACACTCTATAATTTTGAAATCAATTTGAGAGCTTCAGCTGTTCTTGGATTTGTTAATGCAGGAGGCATCGGACGCATTATGCAGGACCAAATGGAATTGAACAAATTTGGAAATGTGGCTGTCATGATTCTTGCATTATTAGTTGTAGTCCTCGTGGTTGAAAACCTTTCACAAGTTCTAAGACGGAGGTTAACATAATGGATAATATACTTTTAGCGTATGAAAAAAGACCAAAAAATCATTTTAAAATTATATTATCCTTATCTATTATTTTATTTCTAGCTATATGGAGTGTTGCAGGAATAAAATATCCTGGTTTACAAGATAATGGTCGACAAATTGCGGCAAATATCGTGAAATCCTTAGTGAATCCAACCTGGGAAATTCTATGGTCACTAGAAAGTTACCATGTTCCAATGCTTATGTTTGAAACAATAGGAATTGCTTTTTTAGGAACATTACTAGGCGCAGTTTTAGCGATTCCCTTTGCATTTTTGACTGCTAAAAATATTGTTGGGAAATTCAGTTTTATTGGTAGCACGATTATTACGACGATCCGGTCGTTTCCCTTCTACCTTGTTGCACTCATGTTTGTTCGAGTCAGTGGAGCTGGACCTATGACAGGGACACTTACCATCGGTGTGCTATCCATTGGTATGATATCAAAATTATATATTGAAGTCATTGAAGACATTGATCCAGGGATTATTCAAGCTCTAGATGCAATGGGCGCGAATGTTTTTCAAAAAATTAGATATGGAATCATCCCACAACTTACGGCAAGTATGATATCTGTTATTATTTACCGTTTTGAAATCAATGTGAAAAATGCAACAGTTCTTGGTATTGTTGGTGCTGGTGGTATTGGGGTAACATTAATTACTGCGATGAGTGCAGGTCGATACCGTGATGCAACTGCTGCACTATGGGGAATTATCATTGTTGTGTTAATCATTGATTATTTCTCAACAAAATTAAGAAAAAAACTTGTCAATGGATAATTGATTTACCAGTGATTCATTTTCAAATAAAACACCAAAAGTGTTCTTGATTTTTGGTGTTTTTAATTTATCAATGTGGTTAATTTTTTATGATGTGAGATTATTTATCATATAATCACAATCGCGGTATAATAAAGATAAATATTTACTTATTATATAAGGAGGGTTTATTATGCTTTTTACATTAGGTGTAGTTACGGTCATTTTTGCAGTACTTGCATCCGTTAATGCATTGAAGTCTCATTCAGAAAATAAAATGATAATGGGCATTGCTAAGTATCATAAAATCTTCGGATTACTCGCAATCCTTTTTGGGATTGCACATATGGTGTTTGCAATCATGGATAACCAATTAAGAATTACAGGATTACTTGTTATTTTATCCTTAGTATTAACTGGTCTATTTGGGATGTTATTTTATAAAACCAAAACTATTTGGATGTATAAAGTTCATCGTCTTTTAGGACCATTAACAATTTTATTGATTTTAATCCATGTGTTATTGAATACCAATTTCTAAAACGAGCATTTAAATCAATCATGATGGATAGACTATATTAACTATTGCCGAAAAAAGGGATTATTGCGAAGAAAATGAAAGATTTATAAGGAGAACTCCGGGTCTCTTTTTTCATCCATCTCTTGTATAATAGAAGATAAGGAGAGTGAACCTATGAACCGTATGGAATTAAAAATTTTAGCATTAATTACGATGACAATTGACCATATTGGCGTTTTTATAATCACTAGCCAATCGGAATTTTATCTTTATTTTCGTATGATTGGTCGACTTGCATTTCCAATATTTGCATTTATGATTGCTGAGGGATATTATCATACAAAAAATAAAAGGAATTACTTTTTAAGACTATTGGGCTTGGCTTTTATTTTCGAAGCTCTATTATATGCCATTTATTTGATATACGGATATAACATGACGCATATTCCTTTTACTGAAAATCGAGTCGCTTTGGTGAATATTATGTGGACGATGGTTTTGGGATTCCTCGGTTTATTTGTTATCGACAAATATCATAAAAAAGGAATACCCCTACTCATTCCTCTGCTTGCTTTATCCTATTTTTCCTCCTATAGTTTTTATGGCTTTGGAATAATTTTAGCATTTGGACTATTGAAAGATATGAGAAAAAAGGAGTTAGCTTTTATTGGATTAACGATTTTATACTGTATCATGCCACTAATCATTCCTCAAGGTGGATTTAGAGGGATTAACTATATTCAACTGTTTGCTGTAACATCAGTTGTTTTTATTCACGAATACAATGGGTTACCAGGAAAATATAAACTACGATTCTTTTATGTTTATTATCCACTGCATATTATTGTTCTATTTTTATTAAGTTATTATTTATAAAGGAGAATATCATGCTAGAGAAGCTTACCAAGATTAGAAGAGATTTGCATCAAATTCCTGAGTTATCGTTCGATTTATATAAGACACATGATTATGTGATGAAACTTTTGGTTAACATGGGTTATGAAACTTATGTCACAGCACAAACAGGAATCGTAGCGGTTAAACACGGAACAACCAATCAAATGATTGCCTTTCGGTCGGATATGGATGCACTTCCAGTAACTGAAAAAACCGGTGTGGATTTTAAATCAAAACATGAAGGTAAAATGCATGCATGTGGTCATGATGGGCATATGGCAATGCTTTTAGGATTTGCAGATAAAATAAAAGATATAAAACTTAAGTCCCATGGAATTATGCTAATCTTTCAACCAGCTGAAGAGTTTCCAGGAGGTGCGAAAATCATTGTAGAAGAAGGCTTTCTAAAGCGATTTAACGTGATTAAAATTTTTGGGATTCATCTATACCCAGAACTAGAAGAAATGAAATTTGGCTTTGTTCCTGGTGCTATGATGGCGAGAAATGGCGAATTTAATTTAACGTTAAAAGGCAAAAGTTCACATGGTGCCCAACCACATCACGGAAATGACGCTATCCTAGCAGTAAGCCATTTAATTCATCAATATCACTCCATCATTAGTCGTAACATTGATCCTTTAGAACCTTGTGTGTTAACTGTAGGTACGATTGAGGGGGGAGAAGCGCGTAATATCATCGCATCTACCGTAAAAATTAAAGGAACTGTTCGTGCATTTAACGATAAAGTTTATGAACTGATTAAAAATAGAATGAAAGCGATTGAAATAGGGATTGAGCATTCATTTGATGTAAAAATCGAACAAGATTTTCAAGATTTTTATCCCATAGTTTATAACGATTTAGATATATATCAACATGTGATTCATCAGTTTAACGATTCTGAGTATCAAGTGATCGAAAAAATGACAGTTTCTGAAGATTTTAGTTTCTATCAACAAGTCGTGCCAGGGATGTTTATCATGTTAGGCACGAGGAATATTAATAAGGATTATATTTATCCACTTCATCATTCAAAGTTTAATTTTGATGAAAAAGTATTATTAAAAGGTGTTGAATACTACGATCGAATTGCAAAATCATATCATTTATACGAATAAAAGGAGAATGAATAATGGTAGGACATATTAAGAACCTAGATGCGATTCAAATGACGCATCCAGATATTAAAGAGGCTTCAATGAAGGTTTTAGTTTCACCCAAAGAAGGTTGGGATGGTTATGTGATGAGATTAGTTGAGGTTGGTTCTTTTGGGTATACACCAAAGCACAGTCATCCATGGCCACACATTAATTATATTGTTGAAGGTGACGGTGAACTTATGATTAATGGTGAAATTCATCCAGTAACCAGTGGATCATACGCTTATGTCCCTGGAAATCAGATTCATCAATTCAGAAATGCTGGTAGTCAAATGTTTAAGTTTATTTGTATCGTTCCAGAAGAAGGGCATAAAATTTAATGTTTATCGAACAAATAGAACAAAGACTTTCTGTCAGAACATATCAGAATAGACCACTTAATCATGAAGATCAAATAAAGATTAATCAAATTCTGAACCAAAATAAAAACTGCATTGGACCATTTGGATCTTCGATTCATCCGTTTTTTGTCGCAGAAAACACGGATAAAGAACAAGAAAAAATTGGAACATACGGATTTATTAAAAATGCCCCATCTTTTTTCGGTGCCACAACAAAGAATTCAAAAAATGAACTCATAGATTTTGGTTATATTTTTGAGAAAGTGATCCTAGAACTTACACAACATAATTTTGGTACAGTATGGCTTGGTGGAACATTTCATCGTTCTCAATTTAGTCACTACATTTCTAATGATCTATTTATACCAGCCATATCACCAGTGGGGTATGAAGATAATAAATCGATAACTGAAAAAATGATTAGAATAGCAGCAAAGTCAGATCGAAGAAAAAAAATTAGTGAGTTTGTTTTTGTTAATCATTTTTTTAACACGTATCTTGAAAATGATTTAAATTTAAATAAAATTTTTAGATACGTACAGCTTGCTCCTTCAGCATCGAATAAGCAACCCTGGCGATTTTTAGTTGAAGGCAATCAAATCCATCTCTATCTAGAAAGAACACCAAAATACGCTGAAAAACTTCCTTTTGACATTCAATATTTAGATATGGGTATAGCTATTTATCACCTTGAATGTTCCATGAAGGATTTAAAGACAAAATATGAAATTAAAGTTTTGAATAATCCTTATACTCATCATCCACTAGAGTACATCATTTCTTTTGTTTTACATGAAGGTTTTATTTCATAAAATAATCATTAACATTTATAGAAAATTATGCTATAATGCTTCATGTTAGCAGGTGATTTTTAGTGACTAAAGATGAAAGAAAACGACATTTGATTTTACATGATCCTAATATTTATAAGGGTCTTTTTTTACTGAGTATTCCATTGATGCTCAATAATTTCATTAAAACAATTCATGATGTTATCGATATGTATTTTGTAAGTAAAATTCCTGGATTTTCAGCAGATGCTGTCAGTTCAATTTCTTTAACATTTCCGATTGTTTTTACGTTTATTTCATTAGGAATTGGGTTAAGCGCTGCAGGTACAGCGCTAATTAGTCAACATGTTGGATCAAATCAAATAGAACAAGCAAGAAAATATGCGACAAATCTCGTCATTATTTCTTTAATTCTTGGTGTAGCTTTAAATATCATATCTTTTTTCTCTGCAGAATGGATTATGGAATTGATGGGAACTGAAGGTTTTGTTCTCGAAAATAGTGTTAAATACTTAAAAATTCGTTCATTTGAACTTCCGGTTGTTTTTTTATTTTTTGCATTTACATCGATTCGACAGTCTTCAGGTGACACAGTAACACCCGTTATCTATGGAGTGATTACAGTGATTGTGAATATTATTTTATCGCCTATCTTAATATCAACAGCAAATCTTGGTGTTGCTGGTGCAGCGTATGCAACATTAATTGCAAATGTCATAATCATGCCATTTGGACTATTACAACTTTTTAAATCAAAAACAGGTGTTACAATCAATCATCGATATATGATTTTAGAAAAAGAAACGAGTCAAAAAATTATTAATACAGCAATTCCTGCATCATTGGGACAATCATTTACATCGATAGGATTTGCAATTATGAATGGTATCATCGTTTCTTATGGTGTTCAGACTGTAGCTGCATTTAGTGTCGGAAATCGAGTAAGTAGTCTTATCTTACATCCTGTTATGGCCATTGGTGCAGTGCTATCTGCATATCTAGGACAAAACATTGGGAATCGAAATGTGGAAAGAGCTAGAGAAACATTTAAAAAAGCCATGATCTTATCAGCGGGAATTATGGCTATTGGCAGTATTATTTTCTTGTTCATTCGTGAAGCTGCAGTGAGTCCATTTATTGAAAATGATCCAGTCACGATGAGCCTTGCAGTAGAATATATGTTTTATCTCTTAATTGGACTACCTTTAATGGGAATATTCCAAACATTTGTTGGAACATTTAATGGAACTGGAAACACCAAATATACTTTTATTTTCACGATTACACGATTATGGATTTTAAGAATTCCACTTGTTTATTATTTCAAATTATTCACAGATTTAGGTTCATCAGGTATATGGTATGCCATGCTTATTTCAAATATATTAATTATACCAGTTGGTATGATCATGTATAAAAAGGTTGACTATAAACCTAAAGTTAATGTCAATCAAACTGAAGAATTTGAGTTATCGATTGCTGAAGAAATTAACACGATTGAGTAAATATCCTTTTTAAAGGATAAAGGAG
>JAFGTQ010000004.1 GCA_016934015.1 Acholeplasmataceae bacterium
GAAAAAGATCTCGCAGAGATTATTCGGAAATATTTAAATCGTGAAGGTTATGAAACGACGGTTTTCAATGATGGGGAATCCGCAATGGAGCACATCAAAGATACAGTGGATTTGTGGATTCTAGATATCATGCTTACTGGTGAAGTCAGTGGCTATGATCTGATTAAAGCTTTAAAGGAAAACCACTCTTCAGCAGCGGTTATTTTCACATCTGCAAGAGACCAAGACTTGGATAAGATCATGGGACTTGAACTTGGTAGTGACGATTATTTAGCGAAGCCATATTCACCTAGAGAGTTAATATTAAGAGTTAAAGCTGTTTTAAGAAGAACATCCACGAATGAGAAAGATTTAATGACTTATGGTCCTTATGAAATTAATTTGACGAAGCGTGAGATTCGCGTTGGACAAGAAATGATTGATCTAACAAATAAGGAATTTGAACTTTTACTATTTTTCATGAAAAATATCAATACCGCCTTCCAAAGGGAAGACATATTAGAACATGTTTGGGGTAAAACATACTATGGTAGCGATCGTGTCGTCGATGATTTATTACGTCGGTTACGCCATAAAATGCCTGAATTAAAAATTGAAACGATCTATGGATATGGTTACCGATTATTATGAAAGAAATGAAACTCACAACCCAATTGAATATCATTTTTACGGTTGTGACGCTATTAACAAGCTTCATTTTTTTAGTTGCTTTGAATCGAGTATTTGATGCATTTAGAGTTGAGCAAAATGAACAACAGTTTGAGTTTTATTATGAAAACTTATTCAGAAATTATGAAACTCCTCCTGATAGTCTTTACAATGGATTTGTGATTGCTAAAAATGGTAATGTTATATCATCTGATAATTTAGAAATTTTAGATGGCAAATTTACTGAAAATGATTTACTAGAGATGTTTTCACATACATCGCTTGTCTACACACGAAGAGAAGTCATTGAGCATGAAACATTTTATTTTAGAGTGAATCGAAAAGTTGATGGAACAATGATTGTAGCATTTACCGGCGAAGACTATTTATCTGTTGTCGGAAGATCTTTTAATTTAATCGTTCGAATTAGTTTTATTGCACTCGTATTATTGGGTAATTTAATCATTCTTATTTGGTCCAGAATTACAGTAGAGCGTGTAAAAAGATTAAAAGGCGAAATCGAGCGTATGACATTGAATGGCTACAAAGTACCAATCGAAGTTGATGGAAATGATGAAATTACAGATCTCTCGATGACTATCGAAAAAATGAGACGTGAGATTCAATCGAGTGAAAAGACAAAACAGGAAATGCTACAAAATATATCCCATGATTTTAAAACACCGATTGCAGTGATTCAATCCTATGCTGAAGCTATTTATGATGGTGTTTCAGATAGAGATGAAGCATCGGTGATTATTAAGCAAACCGAATTATTAAATGTTAAGGTAAAACAACTCTTAGAATTAAATAAACTTGAATATTTAAAGGATCAAAACGAATTTGAAGATGTTTCAATCAAAGAAATTATTCAAAACATTGTTGATAATCATAAATATCGAACAGAACTCAACTGGGAAGTAACATTAGATGATTCAATATACTATGGTGTGAAAGAAAACTTTTATACAGCGTTTAATAATATTGTTGATAATGCCATAAGATATGCTAAATCTAAAATTGAAATCAAGCTAAAAAATAAAAAACTCACCTTCTACAATGATGGTGAGCCAATTAATCAAAAATTTATTGATGAGTTGTTTAAGCCTTATGAAAAAGGTAAAAAAGGTGAGTTTGGATTAGGAATGAGCATTGCTCAAAAAACATGCTCACATTTTAATCTCATACTAAAAGTCGATAACATTAATGATGGTGTAATGTTTACGATAGAGCCGATGTAATTTGTTCGGCTCTTTTTTTATATTCCTCTTGATTTAATTCATCCATATGGTTTGTAAAACGAATGTGAATGTCGTTATTTTCATATCTTGGAATCAAATGCATATGAAAGTGAAAAACGCTTTGTCCTGCGATTTCGCCGTTATTATTTAAAAGATTTAAACCAAGCGGATTAAATGCTTTTTTTATTGCTTTTGCAAGTTTTATTGAAACATTCATGACATGTGATGCAAGTTCCTCAGGCATTTCAAAAAGATTTGGATAGGCTTCTTTGGGAACCACTAAAGTATGGCCTTTGGTGGCTTGTGAAATATCTAAAAATGCAATCACTTTTTCATCTTCATATACGATGTACGCAGGAATTTCTCGTTCAATAATGCGTGTAAAAATACTCTTCATCATAACACCTCTCTTTTCAAATTTATTCTATCATACTAAGATTGAAATGAGGGGGTTTAAATGATATAATCATTTCGTATGTAGGAGGAGTAAAAACATGAAAAAAATACCAGTCGGCATTTCAGGCCGGCATCTACACTTAACAAAAGAGCATCTTGAAATCCTTTTTGGTGAAGGCTATCAATTAACAGTTTTGAAAGATTTGAGCCAACCAGGACAATATGCAGCAAACGAAAAAGTTGATATTTTAAGTCCTCAAGGGAATTTATTAGCAGGCGTTCGTATTTTAGGACCTGTTCGTCCAGAATCACAGGTTGAAATTTCTAAGAGTGATGCTATTCGTTTTAAATTTGTTGCACCCGTAAGATCATCTGGTAATGTTAAAGGATCTGGAGCGTGTACATTGATTGGTCCCAAAGGAAAAGTTGAACTAAAAGAAGGCGTGATTATTGCGGATCGCCATATCCATTTTTCTGATGTGGAAGCCAAGGAATTTGGTGTAACAGATCGTCAAATGGTAAGCATTCGTATTTATGGAGAAAAACCAGGCATTCTGGATAATGTTTTATGTCGTGTTAGCCCCAAATTTAAATTAGATTGTCATTTAGATACTGATGATGGAAGTGCCTTTATGTTAAATACAGGCGATTTCGTTGAACTTATAAAATCATACACCATTCAAGCATAGTGCCTTTTTGGCACTTTTTTGACCAAGGAGGTTGCGATGTATAAAAAACTCGAAAGGTCACAAGTATTTAAAGATCCTTTGTATGGATATATTCAAGTCGATAGCGAAATCATTTTAGATCTTATTAATACGAGTGTATTTCAAAGATTAAGAAGAATTAGACAATTATCAGGCGTGCATATGGTTTTTCATGGTGCCGAGCATACAAGATTTAGCCATAGTCTTGGTGTTTATAATGTTGCATATCGATTTTTAAGTGTTCCTGATATTCAAGAAGTGTTAGATGAACGAAAAAAGATGCTATTTTTATGCGCTGCATTACTACATGACATCGGGCATGGTGCTTATTCACATGCTTTTGAAGATGTTTTTGGTGTAAATCATGAACATATAGGTGCGAGCTTAATTTTTAATCATGAAGAATTAACTAAAATTTTTGATACAATTGATGCTGATTTTAAATCTGATTTATCATCAATATTACTCAAATCGAAAAAATTTCCAATTATTGAGCAACTGATCTCAAGTCAACTTGATGTTGATCGCTTAGATTATTTGGAAAGAGATGCTTATTTCACTGGTGCTGCTTATGGTCACATTGATTTAGATAGATTAATCCGTGTTTTTAATATAAAAAATGGACAAGTTGTTTTTAAAATCTCAGGTATTCATGCCATTGAGAACTATTTAATTAGCAGATATCACATGTACTGGCAAGTCTATTATCATCCAGTCGCGAGAGCATATGAAGTCATTCTAGAAAATATTTATCGACGTGTTAAAGATTTACTTAAAAAAAATTATCCATTTGAAGCCAATGTGATACCACTTAAAAAGGTTATCGAAAATCCGAATGATATTGAACATTTCTTAGAAATCGATGATTACTACATCAATGGCTTGATTCAGGGATTTAGAAAAACAAAAGATTCAATTTTAAGAGCACTATCAGATGATTTTTTAAATCGTCACATTTGGGGTTACATAGATTGTTCAGTTGAAAATCAAAATAAAATTGATGAGATTTTATCAACGTATAGTGATGAAGAAAAACCATATTACCATGCGTTTAGAAGTGTTGAAAATAGTACATATAAAGATGATGATGTGAGCTTTGGTGAAGAGATTTATATTCTCTTAGAAAATGGCGAAGTTTCGACCTTGAAAAAACAATCAGCAATCATTGAAAGTCTCATGAAAAGTGGTACAAAATCTGATGATAAATTCTTCTACAGAAAAAAATGAAGCCACAAGTTATTGTTGTTGAAGGATCTCATGATTTAAATAAAATCAGAAGTATCTATCCGGATATTTTAGTGATGACAACTCAAGGTAGTGCTATTGAAACTGAGGTTCTTGAACAATTAAAAAACTTATCAAAAACCCATGAGATAATTTTGTTTCTTGATCCCGATCATGCTGGTGAGCGTATCCGAAGAATTATTTCAACATACATTGGAAACGTGAAGCATGCATTTCTTTCTCGTGAAGATTCCTTTAGTAAAAATCAAAAAAAGGTCGGAATTGAACACGCATCCCAAAATGCAATAAAAAAAGCTCTGAGTGAACTTCGTGTTGAATACGACTATATTAAAAGTGATGTTGATTTCGCATTTCTATACGAAATGGGACTTATTGGTCAAAAACATAGTCAACAAAAAAGAAATGATCTTGCGAAAGCCTTAAATTTAGGGCATGTAAATGGTAAGACGTTACTATATAGAATTCAAAGGTTTCAAATTACGCGTCAACAAATTATCGAGGTATTGAAGTGAATCATCAACCAAAGAAAAAATTTGGACAAAACTTTTTAAGAGACAAAAATCTTTTACAAAAAATAGTCCGTGAATCTTACATAGACAATCAACATGTGATTGAAATTGGTCCAGGGCAAGGTGCTCTCACTTCTTTTTTGGCTGAAAAAGCTAAATCAGTCACAGCCTATGAAATTGATGAATCATTAAAACCAATATTATCCGAACTCGAATCTAAATATCCAAATCTAAAGGTTATTTATGGTGATTTTCTAGAATTAGAACTTAAAAATGATCAGGAATACCATGTGGTTGCGAATATACCATATAATATTACATCTCTAATTTTATTTAAGATTTTGGAATCTAAAAACATAAAAACATCATCGATTATGATTCAAAAAGAAGTTGCTGACCGGTTACTCGCGAAACCAGGAACAAAAGATTATAACGCATTATCCATATTATTACAAATTGAAGCCAAGGCATTCAAAATGGTAGATGTAAAACGTCAAATGTTTTATCCGATACCCAACGTAGATAGTGTGGTCATTCGCATTGAAAAGTTTTCTAAACCAATCATATCAGAAGAACTTATGCCATTTTTGAGAAAAATGGTTAAAGAAGCATTTCGCCAAAAGCGTAAAACACTTGTCAATAATTGGCATGAAGCATATCACATAGAGAAAAAAGATTTAATTGATTTTCTGATTGAACAGGGTATAGACCCTTATGCAAGAGCCGAAAGTTTATCCATTGATACATTTCTGAAATTACGGGAGGTATGGCCATATGATTGTTGAAAAAGCATATGCAAAACTAAATTTAGCACTTGATGTTACAAGTAAACGTGAAGATGGTTATCATAATCTTGAGATGATTGTGGTTTCACTTGAATTACATGACGTTTTAACTTTTGAACCCTATCATCGTATTGTTTTAAATTGTAATATTGATATTCATGATAATTCAGTTCTTAAAACTGCTAAATTAATTCAAGAAAAATACAAAGTAACTGAAGGAGTAAAAATAACACTAGAAAAAAATATTCCAATTGGTGCTGGCTTAGGCGGAGGATCATCGGACGTAGCAGCAACCATTAGGGGATTAGATCAGTTTTGGGGTTTAAATTTATCGAAAAAAGATAAAGAAGATTTAGCATTATCTTTAGGTTCTGATACATTGTTTTCACTGTATGGCGACCCAGCTTATGTATCTGGTCGTGGAGAACACATGGAATTTTTAAAACCAATTTATATACCTATTGTATATCTTTATCCATCTTTGATTGAAGTATCCACAAAAACAGTTTTTGAAAACCATGAAATTAAGAGTCCTAGTTTGCCCTTTGAGTCATTAGTATATGATTATCAAAATCAAATTTTTGATCGATTTAATGAAAAATCATATAATGCATTAACTCCAACTACTTTAAAAGTATATCCAGCTCTTAAAACACACGTTAAAACATTAAGAAAAATTGATCCTTATGTCAAGATGACGGGAAGCGGATCTACATTTTTCACAATTTTATTTAACCCCGATGATGAGGTAATATTAAAAAAACTACTCAAAAACTCAATTAACTTTATTAAAACTCAAACAAAAGCCTAAAAAAATTTAACAATTTTGTATCTATATGTTATAATTTAGCCAAAGAAGGTCGTCACGGAGGGCAAAATGAAAATTACTGATGTAAGAGTGAAATTGGTTAGTAGTGAAAGTCGATTAAGAGGTGTAGCAACCATAACCTTTGATGAAAGTTTTGTTGTACACGATATTCGAATCATTGAAGGCGAAAACGGGATTTTTGTAGCAATGCCAAGCAAAAAAACACCAAATGGAACCTTTAGAGATATCGCCCATCCAATTCACGGAGAAATGCGTAAGGCGATTGAAGATGCAATCGTAGTTGCCTATCAAGAAGCATTGGCTAATCCAGTAGAAGATACTGAAGAATAATTGATTAGACGTTGCAAACATTAAAATCTTTTTTGCGCCAGCAAAAAGATTTTTTTTTGATGATACACAAGCAATTTGACCCCTTTTTGGGTATAATGGATATAGAGATTAAAGGAGTGAGAAAATGGCTATAATAGATGGAAAAAAAGTTAAACTATTTTCGCTAAGTTCGAATCGCGCACTCGCCGAAGAAATATCAAAAGCTTCAGGTATTGAGCTTAGTACTGCAGATGTTGTTCGATTTGCAGATGGTGAAATTTCTGTAAATATCGAAGAGAGTGTTCGTGGTCACGACGTTTTTGTCATTCAATCGACATCAAGACCAGCAAATGAACATTTAATGGAATTACTTATATTAGCAGATGCAGTAAAACGTGCCTCTGCAAAAACTTTAACAGTGATCATGCCATATTATGGTTATTCAAGACAAGATCGAAAATCAAAATCTCGTCAACCAATTACAGCAAAGTTGATTGCTGATATGTTACAAGTTGCAGGTATTGATCGTGTGATTTCAATTGACTTACATGCTGCACAAATTCAAGGATTTTTTAACATTCCGATTGATAATTTTCCAGCGGCTCCGCTCCTTGCTGATTACTTTTGTTATTCAAAGAAACTCGAAAATGTCGTTGTTGTATCACCGGATCATGGAGGTGTAACAAGAGCTCGTATCTTCGCAAGATTTTTTGATGCACCGCTCGCAATTATAGATAAAAGACGTCCTGAACCAAACAAAGCAGTTGTTCAAAACATTGTAGGGGAAGTTAAGGGCAAAATCGCCATCATGGTTGATGATATTATTGACACTGGCGGCACACTTGTTGCAGGAGCTGAAGCTTTACTTGAAGCTGGTGCTACAAAAGTTTATGCGGCAGCAACTCATGCGGTATTTTCTAATGATGCGTTAGATCGTCTTCAAGGATCTGTGTTTGAAGAAGTAGTTGTAACAAATACAATTAAAATTGATCATCAACCTCATCATACAAAAATTAAACAACTTTCGATTGGACCACTCTTAGGACAATCTATTCTTCACATTGTTAAAGACGAACCAATCAGCCAAATATTTGATCAAATATCACACAACGAATCGAGCCATCAATGAAACTCGTTATTGGATTAGGAAACCCAGGCAGCAAGTATCAAAAAACGCGACACAATATTGGGTTTATGGTAATTGATAATTTTTTAAAAAAACATCAAATATCAATGAAATTTGATACAAAATTTAACGCTGAAGTTGCTCAAATGGTCATTCAAAGTGAAAAAATATATGTTATAAAGCCTTCAACATATATGAACTTATCAGGAGAAGCTGTTTTAAAGTTTGTAAATTATTACAACATTGATGTTGATGATATTTTAGTGCTTGTTGATGATATTAATTTACCTTCTGGCAAATTAAGACTGAGAGAAACAGGCGGTCATGGTGGTCATAACGGGTTAAAAAATATCATTGGTTTATTAAAAACCGAAGATTTTAAACGCGTAAGAATTGGCATCGACAATAACCCATCAATGCCTCTTGATAGTTATGTGTTAGGTCAATTTAGTGAAGTCGAATTAGCATTATTAAACCGAGCGATTGATATATCTACGCACATTATTGAAGATTTTATTGAAGATTTACCATATAAAGATATTATGACAAAATATAACACCCAAACATGAGTTTGGGTTTTACTTATCTAGGAGCATTTCATGATTGGTGTTATCGAGACATATACAAAACTGAATGATTTAATTAAACCTTTAAATAAAACTGTTTATTATAATGGATCCACCGAAACTTATAACGCTTATATGGTCGCATTGGATTTTAAAATAAATAAAAAAACGGTTTTTGTAGTGACTCCTAATCTATATGAGGCACAAAAATATTTTGATCGTTTAAGCCAAATCATAGAACGTGATGATGTTCTTTTTTACCCCGCTGATCAAACGCTAACATCTATAATGGCTTTAGGAAGCCCAGAATTTAAATCAGAAAGATTATATACACTAAAACAATTACTCACAGGAAATCCTTATGTTGTAGTTACAACACTTCAAGGGTTTTGCCAACGACAATTAACACCGAAAGATTATATCCAAAGTGTTAAATGGATAAAATCTGGCGAAAGTTATCAACTTGAATCATTGATACAATATTTGGTTTATAGTGGATATTCAAGAACTTATACTGTAGAAAAACCAGGAGAATTTAGCATAAGAGGAAATATCGTTGATATTTTCACATTAAACTTTGAACATCCATATCGATTAGATTTTTTTGATGATTTATTAGAACAAATTAAAATTTTTGATGTTGAGACACAACGATCTTTTAGTGTTTTGGAACAAATCGAAGTAGCTCCGATGCATGAATTATTTTATACTGACAAAATGAGAACTGATGCGATTAAGGGAATTCATAAGTTCTTTGAAAGTAAAACATTATCCGAACGTGAACAAGAAAAGTTAAATCGTGATCTAGAATCTATCGAGATGCGTACAAAACTTGATGGGCTTAATTTATATATTCCATTTTTTAATCATAAAGTTTCAACCCTCATAGATTTTTCTCATGATTTTAAATTATATATCATTGAACCATCTAAAATGTTTATGAATGAAGAATCTATTGATCGCGATTTAGATACTTATGCAATTTCTATGAACGGGCGAAATTTTTTAGATATTCCATTTCGCGTGAAACTTCAAGAACAATTAAAAAATAAACATATTGAAATTGAAAATACGAATTTAATACAGCATAAAAATACCTTAAATTTGGGAGTGACAGAACCCAATCAATATCGAGGTAATTTGAAGCTGTTACTTTTAGATTTGAAGGATGTCATGAGTACTTATAAAATCGTGATTTCAACGTATACCAAAACATTTTTTGATGAAATTACATCATATTTGAAACAAAATCATGTAATTTATGATGATTCTATTGATAACCATCCAGGGATTTATATCATCGGTGAACCAACATTTGGTTCTTTTTGGTCATCAAACGATCAACTGATTATACTTGATGAATCACAAATCTTCCAATCACGTATGAGACCGGCCATTCGTTATCGAAGTGTGTTAAATCAATCACAAAAAATTAGAAGAGTTGAAGATTTAAATGTTGGTGACTTTGTTGTCCACTATGATTATGGTATTGGTCAATACATGGGGCTTAAAACGATGGAACTTTCTCTGGAGAAAAGAGATTATCTTCATATTATTTATGCTAATCAGGAAGCTTTATATGTTCCAATGGATCAAATTGATATGGTTCTAAAGTATAGTAGTCATGATGGAATGCACCCTAAATTATCAAAATTAGGTGGCAAGCAATGGACAAAGACAAAAGCAAGCGTTAGGATGCGAATAAAGGATCTAAGTGATAGATTAATTCAACTTTATGCGTCTAGACAACAAGCTATCGGATATAAGTATGATCAAGATAATGAAATGCAAATGGCTTTCGAAAGAGATTTTATTTATGAAACAACAAAAGACCAACAGAAAGCGATTTTGGATACAAAGCATGATATGGAACTCGAGAGACCCATGGATCGGTTGATTTGTGGTGATGTTGGATTTGGTAAAACTGAAGTAGCGCTTCGCGCAGCATTTAAAGCAGTATTAAATCAAAAACAAGTTTTATATCTAGTCCCAACAACGGTACTTGCACGGCAACATTTTTACACATTTAAAGAGCGATTTGAAAAATATGGAGCAAATGTGGCTTTGATGAGTCGATTTGTTACACCAAAAAAAATGAAAGAAACCGTTGAAAAGTTAAAAAAAGGTTTTATTGATGTTGTTATCGGAACACATCGACTATTATCTGAAGACGTTAAGTTTAAGGACTTAGGATTATTAATTATTGATGAGGAACAACGATTTGGTGTTGAGCATAAAGAAAAAATTAGAGAAATCAAAGTGAATGTCGATACATTAACATTGTCAGCAACACCAATTCCAAGAACTTTACAGATGTCGATGATGGGATTAAAAGATTTATCCATGATTGATACTCCACCATTGAACCGTTATCCTGTTCAAACATATGTTGTCGAAAGACACGAACCGTTAATTAAAGAAGCGATTAATCGTGAATTAGCTCGCGGAGGACAAGTGTTTTACTTATTTAATCGTGTTCAAGGCATTGAAGGTATGGTTCATAAATTAGAAAAGCTTGTTCCAGAAGCGAGAGTATGTTTTGCCCATGGAAAAATGGGGCGAGATCAATTAGAGCAAGTATTGAGTGATTTCATTGATCATCGCTACGATGTTTTGGTCGCAACAACGATTATTGAGACAGGTGTTGATATTCCTAATACAAATACGTTAATTATCCATGACGCTGATAAACTTGGGTTGTCACAACTCTACCAAATTAGAGGTAGAGTCGGAAGAAGTGATCGAATTGCTTACGCCTATCTTTTATTTGATACATATCGAAATATTAACGATGAAGCTAAAAAAAGATTGAGTGCAATCCAAGATTTTACGGCTTTAGGCAGTGGATTTAAAATCGCAATGCGTGATTTATCAATACGAGGTGCTGGAGATGTCTTAGGTTCTGAACAATCAGGATTCATTGATTCGGTTGGTATTGAATTGTACATGAAATTGCTTGAAGAAGCCGTTACCGGGATATCTCTAGATAAACCAAAAGAGACACAAATTGATGAGGTATTCGCTCCAAGACACGTTGATCCAAATTATGTAAGCTTGGATAGTGTAAGAATTGAAATTCATAAGCGTATTAGTGGTTTAAATCGTTTAAGCGATGTTGAAGATTTAAAAAAAGAACTTATCGATCGATTTGGCCCCCTTGATGCTGAGTTATTACTTTACATGTATGAACGTCTATTTAAAAAATATGCTTCTCAAATTGGAGTTCAAAAAACAATGGTGGATAAAGATCAAACGGCGCTTGTTTTGTCTCTAGAAGCAACTCAAAAAGCAAATGGTGCACGTTTATTTGAAAAAGTAAATGCGTTCCATACACAAATGCGACTTGCATACATTAAAGGACACATTCACATCATATTAGTAACGAAAGGTAAGAAAGAGCATTGGCTCTACTTGTTTGACCAATTTTTGGATGATTTGATTTATAATAAATAGTAGAGGTGATACGATATGGCAGTAGATATTTTAAAAATTTCAAAGGATGCACGAGACGCAAAAAAGATATATGATGACGTCATCGACGCATCCATCGGTATGTTTTTTGATGAAGATAAATCCATTGGTGGAATGCCTTCGGTTTCGAAAGCAATCAGATCATTAGTCGATGATCAAGTACTTCCGTATCCATCGGTTGATGGCGGACCTAATTTTAAAAAAGAATTAATATCTTGGGTTCTTGGTAAGTATGAGAATGATATAAAAAAAAGCATGTTTGTTGATGCATGTGCAACTCCAGGTGGTAGTGGAGCAATTGCATCAACATTTTCAATCATGGCAAAACCAAAGGAATATATTTTTGTTTCTGATGTTAGATGGCAATATGAACGTTTTGCAGATCGTGCAAAATTGAATATTTTTGAACACAAACTATTTGATGGTGATGCATTTAATATCCAAAGTTTTAAAGAAAGATTAGATGCACTCTGTGCGATTCAACATCGCGTGATTATCATTATCAATGATCCATGTCACAATCCAACGGGCTATACATTAAGTTTGAATGAATTTAATCAAATTATAGACATTATGAATCAAAAGAAGGACAATGAAATTGTATTCTTATATGATGTCGCATATTTAGAATTTACTCATGAAGAAGATAACCGTTTAAAGATGAGCTATTTACCTAAATTAGAATCGAATGTCACAACGATTATCACATTTAGTGGGTCAAAAACATTTGGGGTTTACGGTTTAAGAATGGGTGCAGCAATTATATTATCCAAAGATAAAGATAACGTTGCTGATGTTCATAAAAAATTTGTGAATGAAGCTAGAGGTTCTTGGTCTGCTACTCCAACTATATCCATTGAACTTTTTAATCACTTTGCAATACCTGAAAACAAAAAAGTATTTTTGAAAGATTTAGAACGTTTAAATGGGATTGTACAAGCAAGATCTAAGTCTTTTAACGAACAAGCGAAAGAAATTGGATTAATAACTTATCCGTTTAGAAGTGGCTTTTATACTGTGATATTAACAAAAGATCCAGATCAAGATTATCTTAAACTGCAGGACCATCATATTTATGCTGTTCCAATGAACGGCGGTATTCGATTGGCTTTATGTAGTCTTTCATTGAATGAAATTCAAGGTCTTCCTCAAAAGATTAAGTCTATTCTCAATCTCTAGTAGAAGCGCTTTCATCAAAGCAAGTCATATGATATAATAAAAGTATCTTGGTACAAGGTACTTTTTTATTGTAGAGGAGAACTTATGGAAAAAATAACAGTATTATGCGAAAAAATGGGAGTCATTGGTGAAGAGTGTATTCCATATGGATTTGACAAAGCGAAAGTTGATTTATCTGTATTAAAAAGATTAGAAAATAAACCGAATGGAAAACTTATCTTAGTGACTGCCATCAATCCTACACCAGCTGGCGAAGGTAAAACTACAGTGTCGATTGGATTAACTCAAGGTCTAAAAGAAATTGGAAAACATCCTATTTTAGCTTTAAGAGAACCAAGTTTAGGACCAGTTTTTGGACTTAAAGGTGGAGCAACAGGCGGAGGAAAAGCTAGTGTGACTCCATCCGATGACATTAATCTTCATTTTACAGGAGATTTGCATGCCATAACTGCTGCGAATAATTTATTATCTGCGCTGATTGATAATCATATATTCCAAGGTAATGAACTTGGAATTGAAACCGTCACTTGGAAACGTTGTATGGATATGAATGATCGTAGTTTAAGAGACATCGATACACCGATTAGAAAAGATGGGTTTGTGATTACAGCAGCAAGCGAAATTATGGCAATTTTAGCATTAGCGAGGGATCTTAAAGATTTAAAGGCGAGAATTAATCGTATACTTGTGGGTTACACAAAAGAAAATAATCCTGTTTTTGTGAGTGATTTAGGTGGCGCAGATGCTATGACGTTGCTCTTAAAAAATGCGATGAATCCTAATTTAGTACAAACCGTTGATGGTGTTCCAACATTTGTTCATGCTGGTCCATTTGCTAATATTGCTCATGGATGTAACTCAATTGTTGCAACCAAACTAGCTTTAAAACTTGGAGATTATGCAGTGACTGAAGCTGGATTTGGTGCTGATTTAGGTATGGAAAAATTTATAGATTTAAAAATGCCATATTTAAATAAAAATGTTGACGCTATTGTGATAGTCGCAACTTTGCGTGCGCTAAAATCACATGGTGGTGCTGAAGATTTTTCTCTCGAAAATCATGAAGCACTTCGTTTAGGTATTCCACATTTAAATAAACATATTGAAAACATCAAAGGATTTGGCTTACCTTATGTGATTGCTTTAAATCATTTTTATACAGATACAGAGGATGAACTCAGTATTTTAATGAATTGGGCAAAAGAAAATAACCATCCAATCGCATTAGCTAAAGGGTTTAGCGAAGGTGGTAAAGGGATGACTGATTTAGCAAAAATTGTTGTTGAAATTGCGGATAGAAATTCAACAGTAAAACCCGCTTATTCTAAAGATGATACACCACAAGTTAAAATTGAAAAAATCGCGAAGAACTTATATGGCGCAAGCGAAGTTGTCTTCACTAAAAAGGCAAGAGAGCAATTAGAACATTATGCCGCACTTGGTTGGAATTTGCCAGTATGTATGGCAAAAACACCATTATCTTTAACTGGAGATCCTAAAATCAAAGGATTACCTACAGATTTCACATTAACCATTCAAGAAATAAGACCTTCACTTGGTGCTGGTTTCTTGGTTGCGTTAACAAAAGGTATTATGGTTATGCCTGGTTTGAATAAAACACCACGTGCGATTTCTATGGTCGTGGACGATGAGGGAAATCTCATCGATTAAGGAGGATATGATGATCCTATTAGATGGGAAAAATGTTGCAAAAGAACGCAATTTAGCATTAAAAGAAAATATCGAAACATATACCAAAACGCATCGTGAACCTCAACTTGCTATCATTTTGATTGGAGATAATCCAGCAAGTATTTCATATGTTACTGGCAAAGGTAAAGCATGCAAACTTGTTGGCATTAAGCACATATTGCATCATCTAGAAGATACAGTTACAGAAGATGAAGTAGCTTCACTCATCGAAAATCTTAATCAAGATGATTCTATCGACGGTATTTTATTACAATTACCGATACCAAAACATCTTAATGATTCAAAACTAATTGACATGATTTCAAGAGATAAAGATGCGGATGGATTTCATGTTGTTAACCAAGGATATTTGTATCAAAAAAAGCCGACTATATATCCAGCAACTCCGAAAGGCATTATATCTTTACTCGAACACTACAATATTCAAATTTCATCAAAACATGCAGTTATTGTAGGTAGAAGTAATATCGTTGGATTTCCTGTTGCTCGCCTACTCATGGACCGCGGAGCAACGATAACAGTTTGTCACAGACAAACAAAAGATCTTTCATACCATACAAAACAAGCGGATATCATTATTGCATCAGCCGGAACACCATTACTTATAAAAAAAGAGATGGTTAAAGAAGGTGCGATTGTCGTTGACGTTGGTGTGAATCGATTAGAAGGAAAACTTGTAGGCGATGTTTGTTTCGATGAAGTTAAAGAAGTTGCAAGCTATCTCTCACCTGTTCCAGGTGGTGTAGGACCTATGACAATTAATGCACTTTTAGAAAATACATTTGAATTATATTTAAAACACATTAAAGTGTGATGCATTTTAATAATTGAGCACCCATTTTTTGGGTGTTTTTTTCATAATATAGTGTTACAATAGTAATGTAAAAAAAGTAAGGGGTATATCCTATGAATATTTGGCATGATATTAGCAAATCAAGAATCAAGCCCGATCGCTTTGTTGCCTGTATTGAAATCTCGAAAGGCAGTAAAAAAAAATACGAACTTGATAAAGAAACAGGCATGATCATTCTTGATCGTATTCTATTTACATCAACACACTATCCAGCAAATTACGGATTTATTCCAAGAACATATGCCGGAGATAATGACCCATTGGATGTCTTGGTTTTATGTCAAGAGGATATTGAACCATTATCCATTGTGGATTGCTATCCGATTGGCGTTATAAAAATGATTGATTCTGATGAAATCGATGAAAAAATTATTGCTGTGCCCTTTGGTGATCCGTCGTTAGCTCAATATAAAGACATCAGCGAATTACCTCAGCATCTATTAACTGAAATGAGTCATTTTTTTGAGGTTTATAAATCGCTTGAAGGTAAAAAGACATATATTTTAGATATTGAAGGCGTCGAAGAAGCTAAAAAAATTATCAATTCATGCATTGAAACTTACGAAGAAAAATTTAAAGATAGAGCTAAGAAAGAGGAATAATTATATGGGAAGAGCATTTGAAGTACGAAAAGTAGCGATGCAAAAAACTGCCGCTGCAAAAGGTAAACTCTATGCAAAATACGGCAAAGAAATCTACATGGCCGCTAAATCTGGAACTCCTGATCCAGATACTAATCAATCATTAAAACGAATCATTGAAAAAGCTAAGAAAGAACAAGTTACTGCAGATGTTATCAAACGAGCTATTGAAAAAGCTAAAGGCGGTAGTGATGAAAACTACGCGGAAGCAAGATATGAAGGATTTGGTCCTGGGAATTCAATGATCATTGTCGAATGTCTAACAGATAATCCGAATCGGACCATTGCAGAAGTTCGTAATTGTTTTACGAAAACAGGTGGTAAGTTAGGTGTTTCAGGTTCAGTTATGCATCAATTCAATCATTACTCTGTTCTTACAATGCCAGGATTGACAGAAGATGAAGTTCTAGAAATTTTAATAACTAATGATTTAGATGCTCAAGAAATAGAAACAGATGAAGAAGGCGTTACGGTTTATAGTGATGCGTCCAATTTTAATAATATCCGTCAAGCGATATTAGATGTTCATCCAGATTTTGATTTTGATACAGAAGAGATTATGTGGTTACCAATCATGGAAACATCTTTTGACCACGAAGAAGATCAAGATAAATTCGATCGACTCATTTCAATGCTTGATGAGCTAGATGATGTCCAAAACGTTTATCATAACGTCAGTTTCAAAGAATAAAAAATCGTTTTTTTGAGGTTACTTAAATTCCGTAAAATACTAAACAAAAGAAGCGTTTTCAGTGACCTGAATGCTTCTTTTAATTTGCTTTTTATTATGCTATAATAAACTGAAGAATCATCGAGGAGGATAGAATGAATCTACGATTGAAAGATGCCGAAATCGATAGTTTTATCCAAAAAGAACTAAATCGACAAGAAGAGCACATAGAATTAATTGCATCTGAAAACTTTGTTTCACCTGCAGTTTTAGAAGCACAAGGGTCAATTTTGACGAATAAATATGCCGAAGGATATCCAAAAAAACGATATTATGGTGGATGTGAGTTTGTAGATGAAATTGAAACACTAGCTATTGAACGATTAAAAAAATTGTTTGATGCGAAATATGTTAATGTTCAACCACATTCAGGTTCACAAGCAAATATGGCAGTATATCAAGCGTTGTTAAATCCAGGAGATAAGATTTTGGGAATGTCCCTTGCAGAGGGTGGACATTTAACTCATGGGTTTAACTTAAATTTTTCTGGTAGATTTTATCAGTCTTATTTTTACGGCGTTGATCAAGTTACCGAACAAATTGATTATGAAAAATTAAGAGAAATTGCACTTGAAATTAAACCTAAACTTATCATTGCTGGAGCAAGTGCTTATTCAAGAATTATTGATTTTAAACGTTTTAGAGAAATTGCTGATGAAGTTGGCGCATATCTACACGTAGATATGGCACATATCGCCGGATTGGTTGCTGCGAAAGTACATCCTTCACCTCTTCCTTATGCGCATGTGGTGTCATCAACGACTCATAAGACGTTAAGAGGACCTCGTGGTGGTATCATCTTAACAAATGATGAAGTTATTGCGAAAAAAATTGATAAAGCAGTATTTCCTGGGATTCAAGGTGGACCACTGATGCATGTCATTGCAGCAAAAGCAGTAGCATTTAAAGAAGCACTCAATGAGGATTTCATCGAGTATCAAAAACAAGTGGTAAAAAACGCTCAAGCGCTTGCGGATGAATTAATGAAGTTAGGTTATCCCATTGTGAGTGGTGGAACAGACAATCATTTATTTTTAGTTAACGTTAAAAAGACATTAGGCATTACAGGACTTGATGCAGAAAATACATTACACCGTGTTAGCATTACATGTAATAAAAATGGGGTACCATTCGATACTGAAAAACCTGCTTATGCGAGTGGTATTCGATTAGGAACACCTGCAGTTACAACTAGAGGATTTAAAGAAGATGATATGCGACTTGTTGCAAGTTTCATCGACCAAGCTTTGCGTTATAAAGATGATCCTACAGTGATCGAAACCATTAGAAAAAAAGTCATTGAATTGACTAAAAAATACCCATTATACACGAAGGGAGTATAAAAGATGATAGCAAAAACAAAATGTATCCCAGATGGAAAAAAGCATCTTAAAGAGTTACCAATCTTGCATTACCTTGATGCAGAATATTTATACTATCCAGTGACAAGTGCACGTTGTCCAGAAGGAGAAACATGCGTAATGGGAGGCCAATTTGTCAAAGTTGGAGAAGTCATTGGTACAAGAAAAGGTGCATTTTTCGAACAACCCATGCATGCTACTGTGAGTGGCGAAGTTGTCGGTTATGAAAATCATGTCGATCAAAGCGGTAAAGTAGTTAACTGTTTAATCGTTAAAAACGATAAAAAATATGAATTCCATGAATCCATTATAGATCGGACAGATGAAGAAATCGAAGCTTTAACAAAAGAAGAGTATGTTGAAATTGTAAAAGAAGCTGGATTAGTTGGATTAGGAGGAAGCGCCTTCCCAAGTTATATTAAACTGGATTCTAAAGATCCAATTGATGTTGTCATTGCCAATGGCGTCGAATGTGAACCCAATTTAATCAGTGATTATGGATTAATGATGACAAGTCCTGAAATGGTTATTCGTGGATTGATGTATGCCATGAAAGCCTCTGGTGCTAAACGTGGTGTCATTGCCATCAAGAAAAGATATACAGAGCTCTATGAACGTTTAAGTTTCAAACTTAAAGAATTTCCGAATGAAAATATTGAAGTCATCACTGTGGGCAACTACTATCCTCAAGGTTGGGAACTTGCCATGATTAAGAAAGCCTTAAATATTAGTATTCCTCAAGGTGAATTATTATCAAAATATGGTGTTCTAAACTTTAATGTTTCCACTTTAGCAAGTATTTATATGGCTGTTAAGAAGAGATTGCCCGTACTTGAAAGATTCATTACATTTAGTGGTGATGGCATTCACAATAAAACATTTAGAGCTCGCATTGGTACTTTAATGACTGATTTAATTGAATTAGCTGGTGGTTATGTCGATGAAGATAAACCTAAAGTACTCATCTTAGGTGGACCTATGATGGGAACGAACATCAACCGTGATGATATCGTTATGACCCATACAACAACGAGTTTAATTGTGATGAATGAAGAAGTTCTTAAAGAGGAACCTTGTGTTCGTTGTGCATCGTGTGTATATTCTTGTCCAGTTCAAATTCAACCCGTTCAAATCATGAATGCATATAAAGTGCGTGATAAAGATGCGTTAAAGATGCTTGAAGTTAGTAAGTGTATCGAATGCGGATTATGTTCATATGTATGTCCATCAAAGATTCACTTGACAGAATATATGCGTTCTGGCAAACGCTTTGCTAGCAAATAGGAGGGAATGATATGCAAACAGTAAAACAAACAAGTCCTTATATTCGTAAAGCCGTTTCGACCAAACGAATGATGACGGACGTTCTTATTGCATTATTACCAGTAACAGCTTTTGCAATTTATCGCTTTGGATTTGATGCGATTATTCGAATTATCGTATCTCTTGTTGTGATGATTGGATTAGAGGCTTTAGCGTTTGGAATGATGCATAAAGCAAAAAAAGAAGGAACCAAAATTGAAAAACTAAAGTCGAGATATGAAGAATTTTCGATTAACAATATCATTACTCCTGCAATTAGTGGATTAATATTTGCAATGATTATTCCATCTAAACTCCCAATTTATGCAGTAATTGTAGGGGCAGCATTTGGTATTATTGTTGGTAAAATGCTTTTCGGTGGTTTGGGCTCAAATATCTTCAATCCAGCAGCAGTTGGTCGGATATTTATTACCCTTGCATTAACGCCAATGTTTACAGGAACTTATGTTGGCGTTGATTTGGTTGCGGGAAGTACAGCACTTTCAACTTTAAGAAGCGGTTTAGGATTCCCAGGCGTTTTAAATAGTTATCCACTCATGGATATGTTCATGGGCTTCACACCCGGTGCTATGGGTGAAATAAGCGCATTAGCTATTTTAATTGGTGGTGTTTATTTACTTATTCGTCGCTCCGCTGATTATCGCGTTGTTCTTTCTGCGTTCTTAACATTTATTTTGTTGATTGTTTTAGCAGGTTTAAGACTTTATCCTGATCAAGTATTATCTTATACATTGATGCATATACTTTCTGGTGGACTCATGTTTGGCTTCATCTTTATGATTACAGACCCGGTAACTTCACCTGTAACACGTCCAGGACGTTTGGCTTATGGCGCCTTAGTTGCTGTTATTGTAGTTTTGATTCGTCTATTCGGATCTTATCCTGAAGGAGTTGCATTTGCGATTCTATTTATGAATATGTTTGTACCTTTGATTGATTACCCACAATGGGCAACCAATAAATTCAAACCAGCATTTATTATTAGTTTTGTTATCGGCTTAATTGTATTTGGTCTTGTCGTATTCTTTGGTGTAGGAGGTAGTGTATAATGAAAGAATTTTTTAAAAAACCTCTTGTTCATTACACAACTGTATTAACGATTGTCGCCATCGTATGTGGCTTATTGATTGGTGGAGTAAATGCAATTACTGCACCAGTTATTGAACAAAATATGATTGATGCGCAAAATAAAGCATATCAAGAAGTTTTACCTGCTGGTAATACATTTGAAGTTATCGAACTTGATAATGCACCGGAATCTATCACAACAGCAGTAAAAGGTTTGGATGGTTCAAATCAAGTTGTTGGATATATTTATATTGCATCTGGCACCAATAAGCATGGCTCGATGACGATTGCAATAAGTATTGATGCTAAAGGCGAAATTTTAGGTGCTCAATTTGTTGACATTCAGCAAACACTTAATGTTGAAGGGACACGCAGTAATTTATCTGCATTTGTTGGGACACAAATTAGTGCAATTACGCCTGAAGGAGATTTAGTAAGCGGGGTAACAAATAGTTTGAATACAGTGAAAGCATTATTAACTGATGTTGCAACCGTGCATGCAGAAGTTGCGGATGTTCCCGCTGATCCATATACGACAATGTTTGGTGAAGGTTTTACCAAAGAAGTTGACCCTTCTTTTACAGCAACAGAATTTGTTAAATCAAGAGAACTTGTAAAAGATTCTAGTGGAACTGACATTGCATATCTTTATCAGTTAAATGGATTTAGCATTTACAATAGCGAATCTACTGAAGAAAAAGATATCACTCTCTACGTTGGTGTTGATTTGACAAATAACATACTAGGTATTGTTGCACCTGCGGATGAATATCATCATACAGCAGGTGGGTTATACACTAATACGATAACATTCCTTGAAATCTACACAAATACAGCATTAAGTGATGTTGAAACGACAGGTGCTGATTTAACATCAGGAGCAACTAACTCAAAAACTTTAGCAAATCAACTTATGGCAGCATTGAAGGAGGTTGTTCTCGGATGAAAAAAGAAAACTTATGGTTATTAATTAATACAGGCATTATGCTTGTCATTGGGATTCTCTTGATTATTGTAGCGAACACTGTGATTCCAAAAGAACCTAAGGATCGTTTATTTAACCAAGTGGTTAATCTTGAAAATCAAGAAACGATTGAAGGTATTCCTACAACAAATAGTTATGCAACGATTGATTATAAAGCGGATGCAGTTACAAGATCTGGTGAAGTTTTAGGCACTGTTTACAATGTAAAAATTAAAAACGGTTATAAATTATCTTCAGACGATGCAAACGGTATGATTGAATTACTCATCGGTATTGATCAAGAAGATTTGGTTTATGTCGAAATTGTGATTCTAAATCAATCGAATTGGACAGTAAAAGGTATTCAAAAATATATTGTTGAATACTATGATGGTGTTCTACTTGAACAAATCGAAAAATTTCCATCATATGATGCAGCTGACTTAGAAGCGGGAGCAACCGCTGTTGATAGTAC
>JAFGTQ010000053.1 GCA_016934015.1 Acholeplasmataceae bacterium
AGTCTCGATGAATCCATCAAAGTCATGACATTTAATATTGGGTATGCTGGACTTGGTGCAGCTGAAGATTTTGTCATGGATGGTGGAACAAAAGGACGACCAGACAGTAAAGAAGTTGTCATGAATTATCTTTCAGGTATCCAACAGATCATCAGTGAAAATGAAGTTGATATTTATATGTTTCAAGAAGTTGACTTAAATTCTCGAAGAAGTTATAAAATTGATCAAGCAGAAACTATTTTAGAGACTTTAGGCAGTGAATATAGTGAACAATTTGCCTATAACTTTAAAGCTTTATTTGTTCCATTCCCAGTATCATTGACGGACTATATTGGTTATGTCGAAAGTGGGATTGCAACTTATACAAGTTTTAGAGTCTCTGATAGTCAGAGACAACAATTTCCAGGCTCTTTTTCTTGGCCACTAAGAATTGCAAATCTTAAGCGAGCGATGATGGTTTCAACGCTTCCGATTGAAGGATCAGATAAATCACTGATTATTGTGAATTTACATATGTCAGCTTATGATGGTGATGGTTCTTTAAGAACTCAAGAAATGGCATTTTTAAAGGCATTTATGGAAGAACAATCAGCATTAGGTAATTATGTCATTATTGGAGGGGATTTCAATCAAACATTCCCTGAAGCAGATGGTGTTTATGTTGTTCCAGAAGAATACTATGTTGCGTATCCTATTGAAGAAAACTGGATTCCAGCAGGCTATCAATTCCAAGTTGATATTGAATTTCCAAGTTGTCGATTGCTGAATCAGCCATATGATCCAACTGATTCAAAAACTCAATATTATATTATTGACGGGTTTATTGTCTCAAGTAATATATTTGTAGAAGTTCAAGCTCAAACACTTGATTATGATTTTGCATATTCTGATCATAATCCTGTGGTATTAACGATTAAACTGATACCTTAGGAGATCATATGGATAAAGATTTTTTAAAAGGCATGCAAGAAGAAGTTTTTATTAACACTCAAAAAATCATCGATGATTTTGGCCCAAGATTAGCAGGAACTGATGCTGATTTAAAGGCTGCAGATAGACTATATGATATGATGTCGGAAACTTTTGATGAAGCCCATCAAGAGTCATTTTATGTGCATCAACATGCGTTTTTAGGCTGGATTCGTATATTAGTATCAAGTTATTTAATTGCTATCATATTGATGTGGTTTAAACTTTATGCGGTCTCATTTAGCATTTTACTAATTGGTCTATTCATTCTCATCATTCAGTTTTTCTTGTACTTACCACTACTTGATAAACTTTATCCAAAAAAAGAAGCGAAAAATGTCTATGGCATTATCGAACCTAAACATGAAGTAAAAAAACAAGTAATTATTTCGGGACACCATGATAGTGCGAGAATTTTTAACTTTTTTATCCACCAACCAAAACTCTATAATGCCCGAACAACAGGGTCGATTGTCATTGTAATTTTAGCATTAATCTCAAGTCTTTTACTGATGATCTTTAATAACCAAAATTGGCTTTATCTAGGTGTTTCAATTAGTTTATCGATTCTATTTTTATGGGTAGCTCAAATGTGGTTTTTTGCATCTAAGAAGGGAACCCCAGGTGCAGGAGATAATCTCGTCGCTGTGTGTAATGCGATGGCGATTGGTAAATATTTTAAAGAACACCCATTAGAACACACAAGATTGATTATTGCAAGTTTTGATGCTGAAGAAGAAGGTCTTCGAGGCGCTCGTGATTTTGCTAAAAAGCATTTTCATGAGTTAAAGAAAACACCAACAATTTTATTAAACCAAGATTGTTTATATGATGAAGCTGAGTTATTCTTACTAACTTCTGACCTCAATGATTTTGTGGATTTAGATCAACATTTAGCTCAAGAAGTATCAGAAACCGCGAAGCATCTGGGTATTTACTTACCCCTTAAACCACTCGCGTTTTTAACCGGAGGTACAGATGCTGCTGAACTTCAAAAAATAGGAATTCCGAGTTTGTCCATCATTGGTATGCCATGGACTAACTCAAATCGAAATTTATCATATCATACGCCAGGTGATATCTTAGAAAAAGTCAGTCCTGAAGTTGTAATCGATGTGTTAAATATTTTTATGACTTATATTCATCAAAAAGATCAAGATATGATGAACCTAGAAGATGAGAGTGACCATGAAAGAGATTAAAATAGGATCAAAACGAGTTTATGAACATAAATTTTTATCTGTGGATGAAGATCTTGTTAAACTCCCAAATGATGTAACATCCACTCGTGTGGTTTTAAGACATCCCGGAGGAGCAGCAGTTCTTCCGATCACCAAAGACCAAAAGATTCTATTAATTAAACAGTTTCGCTATCCGATAAATCAAGAATTGATTGAAATTCCTGCAGGCAAACTCGATCCAAACGAGTCTTCTTTGGTGTGTGCGATGCGAGAACTTGAGGAAGAAACATCTTATATTTCGAACCATTTTGAATTTTTAATGTCAATTCATCCATGTGTGGGATACAGTGATGAAGTGATTGATTTATTTATCGCTTATGATTGTGAGAAAATCAATTATCCGAAGTCCATGGATGATGATGAGTTTATTGAAGTTAAAGCTTATACATTAGATGACATCGAATATTTATTAAATAATCATCAAATTACAGATGGTAAAACACTGATTGCATGTGAACATTATTTACGGAAAATACGTCTACAGACGATAAAATAAGGAGAGTTAAGACAATGGAAATGATGACAGCCTTTATTAAAGAAACCAAAGGTCCTGGATTCAAGATGGTAAAAAAACCTATCCCAAGTGATATTGGTCCTGATGAAGTTTTAGTGAAAGTACTCGCAACTTCAATTTGTGGCACTGATGTTCATATTTACAAGTGGGATCGCTGGAGCCAAGGAAGAATTAAACCGCCTTTGACGGTTGGCCATGAGTTCAGTGGAAAAGTAATTAAAGTGGGTTCAAATGTTACAAACGTGAAACTCGATGATATCGTTTCAGCAGAGACCCATATTGTATGTGGAACATGCGAGTTTTGTAAGCGTGGTGAGTTCCATATTTGTGAAAACACTAGAATTATTGGTGTGGATACCGATGGTTGTTTCGCAGAATATGCGAAAATGCCAGCCTATAATTTAATTGTGAACCATTCAGCAGTTGATCCTAAATATTTATCTGTTCAAGAACCATTAGGAAATGCAATGCATACCATGATGCACTTTGAGATTAAAGATAAAACGGTTGCTGTTGTTGGATGTGGTCCGATTGGACTTATGGGCGTTAATATCGCAAAAGCAGTGGGATCCAAAAAAATAATTGCGATTGAAATTAATGAATATCGTATTAATTTAGCGAAGAAACTTGGCGCACATGTGGTGATTAATCCACTGAAGGAAGATGTCGTAAAACGTGTACTAGAAGAAACTGGTGGCAAGGGTGTTGATGTGGTTGCTGAGTTTTCAGGTAATAAATCAGCGATTGAACAATCATTTAAATATATTAAACCCGGTGGAAAGATGTCGATGCTAGGTATCGGTGAACAAAATATCGAAATTGATTTTTCCAATGATATCGTTTTTAAAGGTATTGAAATTTACGGAGTTATCGGTAGACGTATGTTTGAAACATGGGATCAAGTGACCTTATTTGTTCAAAGTGGTAAACTAGATCTTGATGTGATTGTCACCCATATTTTTAAACTTGAAGACATGGAAAAAGGCATTCAACAAATGATATCAGGTAACAGTGGGAAAGTTGTATTAATCCCATAGAAAGGAGTAATGATGAGTTTTTTATTTGATCAAGTGAAAGATTTAAAAGTAAAAGGATTATATCGTAAACTCCCAATCAATGAAGGACCTTGTGAGGCTGTTATTAAGCTCGATGGTAAAGAGGTAATTAATTTATCTTCGAATAACTATTTAGGTTTTGCTAACCACCCAAGACTTAAAAATGCAGCGATTGATGCTATTGATAAATATGGTGTTGGTGCTGGAGCTGTGCGTACAATTGTTGGGAATATGCGTATTCATGAACAACTCGATCGAAAGATTGCTTCATTTAAAAAAGAAGATGCTTGTGTTGTTTTTCAGTCAGGATTTAATGTGAATGCTGGTGTCATTCAAGCGATTACGAATGAACATGATTTAATTATCTCAGATGAATTAAATCACGCTTCAATCATCGATGGAAGCCGTTTATCTAAAGCTACCAAAACAGTGTTTAAGCATTCTGATATGGCTGATTTAGAGCGTATTTTGAAAGAAAGAAGAGACCAATTTGTTAATGTATTAATTATTACAGATGGCGTTTTTTCTATGGATGGTGATTTAGCAAAACTTCCTGAAATCGTAAAATTAGCGAAGAAATATAAAGCATTGACTTATGTCGATGATGCACATGGATCCGGTGTTTTAGGTTCATCAGGGCGTGGAACGGTTGATCATTTTAACTTGCATGGACAAGTTGATTTTATTGTCGGAACTTTATCAAAAGCGATTGGTGTGGTAGGGGGTTATGTTTGTGGATCACAAACCATGCGCGAATGGCTCCTACACCGTGGAAGACCTCTCCTATTCTCAACTGCGATGATGCCTGCTGCTTGTGCAGCAATCATTGAAGCTTTTAATATGTTAGAAGAGTCAACTGAGTATACGGATAAATTATGGGATAATGCGAATTATTTTAAAGCAGAACTCAAGAAAAAAGGATTTGACATTGGACATAGTGAAACACCGATTACACCGATTATGGTGGGTGATGAAGCGAAAACAATGGAATTTTCTAAGTTGTTATTAGCCAATGGTGTTTTCGTTTCAGGGATTGTTTTTCCAACAGTACCAAAAGGAAAAGGAAGACTTCGTTGTATGGTATCAGCACTTCATACGAAAGAACAACTTGATGAAGCAGTTTCAATTTTATATCGAGCTGCGAAGAAGATGGATATATTGCCTAGCTGAAGCTAGGCTTTCTTTTTATCAAATTATAAGATGGTTTGAATGTCTAAGGATTATGTTATAATCATGCTATATGTCACATTTAAGGAGACAACATGGATCAAATCAAACGTTTTGATATGGATAAAAAACCAGTAAAAGAAAAGTTTTATTTAACACCTTTAGCTTATCTATTAAGTTTTCCATCTGTATGGAAAAGAAAACTTAAAATCAATAAGGTTAATATGGAAAACATCCCAACACCTTATCTTTTATTGTGTACACATCATGCATTTATGGATTTTAAAGTGACAACAGCTGCAATATTCCCTAAAAGAGCAAATTATATTGTTGCGATTGATGGATTTATTAAAAGAGAGAAATTGTTAAGAAATGTCGGTGGAATTTGTAAACGCAAGTTCACGAATGACACAAAGTTATTTAGACAAATCAAGTATTCACTTGAAACATTAAAATATATTGTTGCTGTATATCCTGAAGCAAGATATACGCTAATAGGAACAACAGCCATCCTACCGGATTCACTCGCTAAAATGTGTAAGGTGCTGAAACATCCAGTGGTTGTCTTAAATATGCATGGCAATTATTTAACACAACCTGTTTGGAATTTAAAAATGCGTAAAGTTCCGCTTGCTGCAGATATGACACAAATTATAACAAAAGATGAAATATTGACTTTATCAGTTGAAGAGATTAATAATCGGATCCACAAAGCATTTATATATGATGAATACAAGTGGCAAAAAGATAATGGGATAAAGATTACAGAGCCATATCGAGCAGAAAAAAT
>JAFGTQ010000054.1 GCA_016934015.1 Acholeplasmataceae bacterium
GGGTCCCAACTATATGATGTCCACATTAAATAAAATAGAATTGCTGCCAAAGGTAAAATCAAGACACCAACAACACGAATAATAATTTTTAATGATCCCAATAAATCAGATTGTGGCTTTTTATATCTTTTTGCTTGATTTGTTAATTTTTGAATGTATATATCTTTACCAACTGCAGTTGCTTGTGCATAACAAGATCCAGAAACAACGAAACTACCAGAATAAAGTGTATCCCCTTTTTTCTTAATAATTGGATCGGATTCACCTGTTAAAAGAGATTCATTAACTTCGATTGAACCTTGTCTTACGACAGAATCAGCCGGAATTTGTTTACCTGAACTTAAAAATAAAATATCATCAATAACAACGTCATGAACAGCAATTTCAAATTCATCAGAATCTCTAATTACAATTGCCGTAGGTGCAGATAAAAGTGATAACTTATCAATTGTCTTTTTGGCTCTTATTTCTTGAATGATACCAATAGTGATATTTGCTGTAATAACACCCATGAAAAATAAATTGGAAATGGATGCTCCCACTGAAATCAACCATGCAGCAATTGAAAAGTTTAAAAAATTGAAGAATGTAAAAATATTGGATGAAACAATAGTAGGTATGCTTTTACTACTACCAGAATCCACAATGTTAGCAAGACCAGCCATTAAACGAAGTTCAACTTCATCAGTTGTTAAGCCTAGTTCTACATCAGGATTATATCTTTCTACAATAATTTCATCTTTACTTTTAATTTTATCTTTGACAATTAAGCTTTCTTTAGGTTCTTCATTTAATGGTACATGCAAACCTAAAGGATCCCCCTTCATTTGAAGAAGTTCCTCTTTAATAATTGTTTTGGGTCCTCTTTGACGTTTTGGTTTGGAGATTTCTATATCAGGTTCACCTGATTCGTCAATGATGGCTTTAAGATCAGCATTATTCGATTTAGTATTTGATTTTTTATTCACTGTTTTTTCCACTGAAATCTCCTTTCTCTATATATTTTAGAGCATGCTCAATAAGTGTATTGGCACGTTCAATATTGTTTAAATATAATGATCCAATCAATGCTTCAAATCCAGTAGCAAGATGATAGGTTTTCGCATCAATATTTTTTCTACCGGGTCCGCTTGCATTTCTACCTCGTTTGAAAAGATCAAGTTCATCACTACTAATCACTAATTTATCAATAAAATAAGTCATAATTTTCGCTTGAGCGATTCCTGAAGTAAAACGTACTGCTTGTTTATGTAAGTCGTTGACATTCGTAAGTTTCTTGTCAATTAAATACTTCCGCACTTGTAATTCATAGTACGCATCACCAATGTACGCTAAAGTTAATCCATTCAAATCTACATCCATCCCTGTTCTGCAAGTTCAGATCTTAGTTGGTCTGCTCTCATATAATCTTTATTGCTTCGCGCTTGATTCCATGCTCGGTAGAGATCGAGCGTGCTTTCTGTTACTTTGAAGATAGGCATAACGCCTAAAACATCCAAAATTGTTTTTATTGTTTGATATAATCTTCCAATCATCTGAATATCTTGTTCCTTGTTTAATAATTTAACCAATTCATAAATCAAGGTCATCACATTAGGAATATTGAAATCATCATTCATATGGTCTTCAAATTGTTCTAGATATTGAGTGATGGGCTGTTGTGTAGAAATGTCATCTAGAGACATCATTAAAAATGCCTTCTTTAATGCACGTTCTATTTTATCATATTCTTTTGAAAACTGCACCATTAAGTCATCAGTGTAATTAATAGGTTGTCTATAATGATGACCAATCATGAGTAACCGAAATGAAAGTGGATTGAATGCAGTAATTAAATCTTTGACCAGTGAAATATTACCAAGTGATTTACTCATTTTCACTTGATTCACTTCTAGTCTACCCACATGCATCCAAACACGTGCTAAGTGATGATGGTCATGTACAACCGTTTGTGCAATTTCGTTTTCATGATGTGGGAATATAAGATCTGTTCCTCCACCATGAATATCAATTTCTTCGCCGAAAACTTCATGATTTATGACAGCACACTCAGTATGCCATCCTGGTCTTCCTTTTCCCCATGGACTATCAAAAGCAAGACCCTCGTTTGATGTTTTCCAGATGGAGAAATCTCTTGGATTTTCCTTTTCATCTTCCAATGTGATTCGAACACCTTGATTAAGTTCTTCCATATTTTGTTTACTTAAAACGCCATAGTCTTCGACTTTAGTAACTCTAAAATAAACACCACTTGGAAGAACATAAGCAAATCCCAAATTAATCAAATCTTCAATATAATGAATCATCTGTGGGACAAATTCTGTAGCTTTAGGCATTAAATCAGGTATAACACTACCTAAGGTTAGTGTCATATCAATAAAGTTTTTTGTATAGAGATCTGTCAATTGATTTTCGTTTAATTTTAATTCTTTTGCTTTTTCAATAATTTTATCATCAACATCTGTAATGTTTGAAACTAATTTGACATCATATCCAAGATACTTAAAGTATCTTTTAGCAACGTCAAAAAAGATGACAGGTCGAGCATTACCAAGATGGATATCACCATAAACAGTAGGTCCACATATATACATTGATATGTGATTTTTTTTAATGGGTTCGAAAGGTTCAATCTTAGAAGTTAGGGTATTATATAGTTTGAGCATAAGGTGCCCTCCTCTTTGTTTTATTATAGTAGAAAAACATGAAAATAACAAGAAAACTTCTCGACTTTACTAGAATTTATAGAAATAGGCTTTATCAAAAGATAAACCACACTTTTAGCATGGCTTATTTGTTATATTTTTCTAAGTTCTCTAAGAATTTTAACCATCGCCCAAGTGTCTTGTTTGCAGTACTCTAGTAAGTCTTGATATGTCTTTTTAAAGGTTGATTCATCCATGGTCGGAAATTTCGCATAAGCTACGAGTGCATCGGTACCATTCCCTATATCCATGCCTTTATAGGTTAAATCACTAAAGACAGGAAGCACTTTTTTTATTGAAAACGAACCATTGAGATCCTGATGATAATAATTCATCACTTTCGCTATATCTTCCTCATATCCCAATGCTTGATAGAGACGTTTATTTCCTTTTAACAAATGCATTAAATCGAACAATCTATTGATCATATCGAGTAACTGTTGTTTGTATTCTGGATAAATTTCAGCCATTTCTTTTAATCTAGTTTGTTCAAATGATTGATTATATACCATAATTGAACCACCATCTTGTTTAATTGTTGTTAGCATATGTTCAATCAAATCTTTTCTCAAATCAATATGTTTGGTCGCTATATAACTATCATTGTCTTTATCTTTATCGCAAATATTTGGTGCATGTTCAACATGAATAGAATATTGGAATAGAGACTGACTGTATGGCTTTTCACCTTTAAACCTTGGAAGTGGGCAAGGGAAGGTTTCAAAATCCAAATGATAAATTGGGTATTTCAATGCCGCAATACCATCTCGGATTTTTTGAGGATGCTGATAGGCTATTCCAGATTCAATAACTTGTCTTTGAATCCTATTATTTTCTCTTTCTAACCACTCATAAGGAATGTCTAGTGCATTAACATAACCTTCATTAATTAAATCATATTGTTCATGCTTTATATTTTGTTGATCTTTAAAACCATGATGGCTACCTATATATGTGAAAAGACTATCTTTTTCAGGTATATTTTGAAAACAAATCGAATAAAATCTGCATTGTCTCGAATCTTTTCTTTGACAATGTTTGCCTAAAAAAACAGGGTTTGCATTTAAAACGTCAAGTCTTCTTAATACCGTATCCACATCATGATCAATAATTGACATCATTGATTCACTGAGGCTGGTAACATCAATAAATATTGTTAAATCGTCTTCATAAACTGGCTCATTATGCTGATCATAAAGCCCTTTGTGAATGTACTCGCTATTTAAAAC
>JAFGTQ010000005.1 GCA_016934015.1 Acholeplasmataceae bacterium
AAGCCTAACTAATCTTGTTCCCATCTCATAACTTTTCAGAGTAGCTTCACTAATATGTAGAAGTTCAGCCACAAACTTTAATGACATTCCATGATACAGTCTTTGTTTTTTTATGGTCTTTCCGATTTTTACTTTATCAATGAATTTAAGTTGTTGTTTGTGTTTCGGAAAACAGATTCGACTCCAATTTCTCATGATTTCATCCAAGTTATTAAATGTTTCAAAATTATGTTTAAGTTCCTCATTATTGATTAATGACTTTTCTAGTAATTGATTTTGTTCGTCAGAAAGCGAACGTTTTAATACTTCATATTGTTCCATGATTTCAATTGCTTCTTTGTATTGCTTTCTGTTTTTAAAACGGTAACTTGTACTATCTATATTGTCATACGTTTTGATAACCGACTTCGCATGACTTAAATAATGTCTACACCAATTCCAAAAGTCAGTTTCATTGTTTCTAAAGTGCATTGATGTAGCTCTCTTTATAGATATCTATAACACTATTTTCAATTGAAAACCTATGTAACATTTCATCAAGTATAGCTATCGTAGAATATTTATACTGGTGATGAGTTATAATCTCTTTGAAAATTCCATCAGTGTAAGATGTTGCTCCAAACTCTTTTTCTTCATTGTAACGAACATAGTTGATATCTTTTATTGAACTAACCTTTTCTATTAACTCTAACGTAGTAACAAGATTAACTATTTCATCATAAAAGTAAGTATCAAATTTGATTAAATGATATTTCCCGATGGATTTGTTGTTAGAAATTATCTTGTTGGTATAGATTTCTATAATATCTTCATCTAAATCACCGATATCATAATAATTGTACATTGCTTTACCAATCATCATTCCACTAAAATGATCTACATAGTATTCTTTGATAGCTTTATCAATATCTATCTCTAGATCAGAATTAACAATATATACACCTTTGGCAATACTGGAAACAATCCCCTCTTCTTCTAATCTGTTTAGTATTTTTAGTAATGTCTTATATGGAATTAAAGAGAACCGATGATTCAGTTCATATTGAACATCGAATATATGTCTTTGATTTTGACTAAAAAATTCTCTTAATCTTTTCGTATAATTCATTTTTTCACCCTCTTTAACTATATTATACATTATTATGTCGACATTTTAAATAATTTCCTCGACATTGTCGACTTTTTTCTAAACGATTAAATATTCCTGAAACCCGCCTATAGAGGGGAAAGCATAAAAAAGACATCTTGTATTGAATACAAAATGTCGACTTTTAAATTATGGCGGAGGAAAGGGGATTTGAACCCCTGCGCCTTTGACAGCCTACGAGCTTTCCAAGCCCGCCTCTTCAGCCACTTGAGTATTCCTCCATTATGGTGCACCCGACATGGTTCGAACATGCGACCTTATCCTTCGGAGGGATACGCTCTCATCCAACTGAGCTACGGGTGCATCTCGTGCCGCAATTATTATTTTATCATCATATGGTTTAAATGTCTAATAGAATAAGAATGTTTCATCAAAAATAAAAGGCGATGATTTCGCCTTATAAACAAATGGTCGGGACGACAAGATTTGAACTTGCGACCCCTTGCACCCCATGCAAGTGCGCTACCAAGCTGCGCCACGTCCCGGCTCACTTATTATATCAAATCTAGCCTATAAAAAAAAGGGCTAAATCGCCCTTTAATGCTTTATTATGCGAGTGATCCCATAGGATCCCAAGGTTTAAGTTCAATGGGTTTTTGTTCCCATGCTTTTTGTTGTTCTTTGTTTAAATATTTTTTATGAACAACGGCTTGGTAAACATATTGATCAAACCAAGTATCACTTGCTAAGAAATAACCTTTTTGGCCATTTTCATCGCCCCAGCTGTTTTCAATCTTCCAACGATTTGGCTTATTATCATCAACATTAACTGCAGTTAAAACCATCGCGTGATTCATCGCACCTTGACTATAGTCTAATTGATCTTCTTTTGACATGTAGAGACTCATTTCTAACATCGCTTCATCATCAAAGGATTGATCATCCCAAACTCCAAGTTTACGATCACCATAACGTGCAACATCTGATCCAAACCATACTACTTCATGATCAAACATTTGTTTTAACACAAGATCTTTTAACTCCTTCATTTCTAAATTCAAATATTTAATATCTCTTCCACCAATGACATTTCCTAAATATTGAACGGTATATGTTTTCATATAAGGTTTATCTTTGGTTGGTGCATGAATAATTGAAACAAAATCCTTTAAATCAACCCCAGACATTTGATAAAAATCATGTGGGTTCAAATTCTTTTCAATTCTGTACACATCATTTGATACATATTCAAAATTGAATGTTTTAGGTGGTACACCAAAGTTTGTTGTTAAGAACGTATAAAGCTCATCTAACGTCTTTTCTTTAAGTGCTGGTATTTCCACACCTTTTCCATTTTGATGCAAACGGCGGGCATTTGCAGCGTATTGACGAAGTTTTACGTTAATGATACGGTTCATGAAAGCTGTTGCTCCTGATGAAGCTGTTTCAACCATTGCTTCTTTAGGAACAACCCCATATTTTTCAATGAGACTTACAAACATATCCCATTGACCTCCATCTTGAATCCCTGTCTTTAAAATGTGTTGTAGGGTCCGATCATCTTGATCAACTTCTAAAAAATCATCCATTGCTTCAATGAAATAATTAATTTTTTCTAATTTATCATAGAAAGCTGTATAGTTTTGTGATAATTCAAATTCTTTCAAATCATAACGTCTAGCAAAAGCTTCACGTAATACGTTAAGTCCTGCATAAATCCAACATCTTCCACTTGATTTTTGGTTGGTAACTGGAAGTGATTTAATGACGTGAGAAAATTTAAATTGAACATTGGGCTTTTGTTCTTGTTTATCAAAAAGTTTTGATAACTCATTGTTCATAAGCACACGTCTTAATGCTTGTTGAACTGGTTTTTTCCCATAACTTTCTTCATAACTTTTTAATGCTTTACTGTCAATCGGTTTCATCTTTTTTCTCCTTTAAATTGATCTTAAATTTCTTTCATCTTTAAATGTTTCGACAATCGCGTAGTCGTTATCTTTGACGATAACTAAGCTTGTATTCACATAGTTGATAATATTTGAGACACGTTGTGGAGGTACAGCAATTAATAATTGTATACTTAAACTATTGTAGAATTTCATCATCGCGTCAATTCTACTTTCGTCCATGTTGTTAAATGCTTCATCGAATAAGACAATACATCCTGAATCAATTCGACGATTTTTCGATAAGAGTTGTTGGAAGGATGCCGCAATTACGATATAGAATGGAACTTGGGTTTCCCCACCACTCTTTTCTTTCGATACTTTCGAGAAATAAGATTTATTGCCATTGGTATTCGTCACTTCAATATCGTAAGACATATAATTTCTGTAATCCAAATATTGATATGTCAATTGATCAAATTCTGGATCATTAGACGCAATTTTCTCAAATAATTCCATGAGTATGGTTTCATTTTTCTTCGTTAAGTTCTCTGTAAATAATGTATGTTTAGAAATTGCTTCATTCCCCATAATAATTTCATAATAAATCTTATAATCTGGATGATCTGATGCTTTATAAGTGAGTTGATAAGAATCACTACCAAAAGTTTTATCCACTAAGGCAATATTTAAATCTTCAATTTGTTGTTGAGCATTTTCAATCGATGCTCTTAGTTTCCCCACAAATTCTTCTTTAAATCCAATCTCAGAATTTCTTCTAAGTTCAGTGGCTTCTTGTTCGTAACGTACTAAATTATGATTACGAATGTGAATAGCTTCAGTTTCAAAGTCTTCAAATCCTTCCATCGATGGATTGCCATTAAAATGATAAATGTTAATATATTGTTTCATCAAATTAACAATTTCCGTTTCAGCTTTCAAGACTTGTTGATTGAGACTGACATTCGATTGTGCGAGATGGTTGGTGATTTTATCATGATCACGATCATATTTAAGTTTCAATGCGTAAAATTGTGTATTTGCCATCGAAAGTTTTTCTGGATGTTTTCTGGATAACTCTTTTTGTTCAATCAAGAATAAATCAAGTTTTTCTTTAATATCTTCAATATGATCTAAGATGCGTTGACGATCTTCTCGGTGAGTCGCAATTTCACCAACGATGCCTTCTTGTTCACCTCTTAAAATCTTACGATTAATCTTTAAACGTTCGATTTGATCATCCACTTTTTGAAGGCGTTGATCTGATTGCAAGTTCAAAATTTGTTCTTCGATTTTTTGGAATTCTTTTCGAGTTTGTTTTATGAGATCAAAATATTTTATTTGATTTTGATGAACGAGTTGATTACTCTTACTTGCAGATAATATTCTTAAGACTCGATCCGTTTGATCAGTTGTTTGATAGAGTTGATTCATTCTTGTTTCAAGTTCAAATAATCTTTCACTTGCGAGTTTCATTTGAATCTCAGTCGCTTGTTTACCAATGTATGGGATATCATAAGTTCTTGGATTAATTTGACGAGCTGTGTAGTTCGAATAGGTCATACAAGTTGGCGTAATTGAGCGATTAAAGTTCTTTAAATCTTTGACAGATTCCACACAATGCGTATTACCTAATGCCATATTGACATAATATCTAGCATATAAATGATCAGTGGATACTTTATCTGCTAATGTTCCTGGTATTGTTTTATCATAAGTGGTAATCTTTTGTGTATTCACTAACCCAACACCATAAATCTTTTGTTCATATTTGATACGCTCATAAATTTCTAGAGCATCATTAAAATATGCAGGTTCAACGATTATGTCAAAACGTTGCGTATTTAAATAACCTTCTACGGCATTACGCCATGTTTCATCATTGATTTCAATGAGTTCACATAAAGGTCTCACATGAATATCTTTTTGATAATATCGTGTGAGTTCTTCATTGAGTGAACGTATAAGATTTTCAACATAAAAAGGATATGTTTTTACTTGTTTTTTTAATTGGTTGACTTGTTGTTGTGCATTTCTGATGTCTTCAGAAAGTTTACGCTTATCTTCTTCCACACGATCTTTTTCCGTGTGATAAGCTTGAAGATACGCCGTCACATCTTGATTTAAAAGGCTAAGTTGATGCTGAAGTTCTTCAGATTCGAGTTGATCCTCATGGGTTTGATAATAATCAACAAATGATTTTAATCCAGTTGATGGAATGAAGTTTAATAATTCTTTCGCTTGTTTAAATTCTTTATCTAATGATTCCTTAAGTTGAATTAAGATATCTTTTTGATTGTCATATTCTAAAGATTTCTTACGTAAAGCTTCTTTATAATTATCTAAGGTTCTTGATAAATCATTATCTGATTTTGAGCGTTCAAGACTAATGATGTTTTGATCTGTATCTTCGAGTTGTTGATCAATTTGTGATTTTTGGTCACGTAACAAATCTAATTTCTTCTCAATCGAGGTTAATAATTCCTCTTGATCATGAATAAATGCTTCTCTTTTTTCAACCCAGTTCAGTTGATCAATGAGACCATTCGTGTCCATTTGCTCTTTATTAGATTGCATGAGTTCTTTATGATCAATCATCTGATCAAGATGGGTTAATTTATCACGATCTCGTTTAATCTCTAATTCAACTTTTTTTAATTGAGCCACATTATTTTTTAATGATTGAATATCAATTGGATCATCGTCCAACAAAAACTCAAATACGAAAGCTTGTAAATCAATCGATCTAAATGCTAAAGCTTTTGGTAAAATGCGGGCGTACTTCGTCGCATCCATCCCGAAAAACCGTGCAAGTGCTTCACGATATTTACGTTGGGATTCAAAAGGTTGCAAATCAATACCAAGTGCTTTTAAATAGGCTTTCATGCCCTTATAATCTCTTGGTGTTCTTTTTTCAAGGAAGAGTTCATCATGAATCGAAATCTTCTCTAATAGGTAAAAACGTTCTTTTAATTGTGCATTTTTAGGTAAGTCTAAAATACAACCTAGGGTTGTAAATTCTTTTGTCAGTTCATCATAAAATTCTAAAGCTACATGGGAAATAACATCACCATTGCGCAAAAATTCTTTATTTTCTGCACCAATACGACCACGAATGTATCCTTCTAAAGTTCTTTTTGCATCATCTGTAGCAGCAATATTAAATTTAGAACCACTACGACCACCAACAAAAACAAATTGCATGGCATCCAGCAGTGTGGACTTTCCTGATCCATTTTCCCCAGAGATGAGTGTGTTATCTTTGATGTCAATCGTTTGGTTTGAAAATAAATGCCAATTGATCAGTTTAATCTTCGTCAGTTTCTTCAATGTCCTCACTACCTCCTTCCATGTAACTCTCTAAGCGATCTACCACATGTTTAATCGAGTCCATATTTGTAACATACAAAATGGTTGGGTAAATTTTTATTCTCGCGTCATCATGGAGACCTTTATCAATGTAATCAATCAAATTATAGTTTCTTAAAAAACTTAATCCAGGTTTAAGTTTATCTTTCGTAATGCGTTTGTTATCTAAATAACCAATACGCGTGAGTTCGTCATGAATTTCACTTAAATAGATTTCGACATGCTCATCTAATGTAATCAAATCTTTTTTTCGTTGATATAAAATACGAATGACTAAAATTAAAATACTTTCCGTTTTTCTAAGCCGCATATGGTTAAAATAATTTTCATTTTGAATAAATACTACTTCATCTGCTCGCATGATATTCAACGAAAAATCCGTGAGTTCAAAAAAACTTTCAAACACATCTTTATAGGCGAGAATAAACCGGTAATCATTTTGATCACCTGGTTTTTTCTTTGTCAATAAATTAACTTGATAGAGTTTGTTAACGATACGTGAGAAATTACTTTTCTCACCTTCTTTAAAATTTTGATAAGCTTCATTAAACTGCTTGATGGCTTGACTTTTATTCATCGTTTAACTCCTTTAATCTTAAAGTTTTGGAAGGTAATACGCTCTTTTTGACAGATTTTTTTCGTCATTTCAATATCATAATGCATGCCTGTCGATTTTGAATACAAGAAAATCAAAATCAGTCGCACATAATCTTCTTGAGTATCTAGTGGATTGTCACATGCATCAATATAGGGTTTATCATGAAGTAAATCCTTGACAAAAATATCAATTTCTTTTTTTCCATAGATGTTATTTTTAAGTAACATTTTAATTTTTTCTTGCCTAAATTCATCGGTAATCGAATCTGGATCAAATAAGATTTCTTCAGGGTTCGTATCAATTCTAACTCTTCGTTGATTGTAAAGTGATTGTGTGTCGATGTTTCTGATTTGAACAAGATTGAAAAGTGAAGCATAATCAAATCCCTTTTGATCTAAGACAATTTTAAATAAGCGATTGAATATCCCTTCAATATCATCAGATTGATTCGTAAAAAACATGATTTTCGCAGCAGCTGCACTAATGTATTGTTCGTTTTTACGGTCAATCGCTTGAATTAAATATTCTAACGCTGTAAAACTTTCGCTAATATAAATCAATTTATTTTCAATCATATGATAAGCTTCATTGAAATCTTCAATATGTTTAATTTTCATGACATGTTCAGTAAGTGTTTCCATGATCACTTCATCATTGAGTATTCTTGAAACTTGGGATAAAATTGCCCTTTTATAACGGGATAAACTATCGGTGGTTTTTAAATTATAGTATGCGGAATCAAAGAAATTTTGTTTATATTCAATCAAAAGTTTTTCAAGTAGATGCTGTAAGTTTTGTTCAGCCTTTTGGCGCGTAATATCGTAATAATAACGATAAATATTCGCTTTTAATGCTTTAAGTTTACGCAAAATATCATTAGTCTTTTGATGAGCTTGTTCTAAAACACCAAATCCTTCGTCTTCATTAAAAGACGACAAAAGGGAGTACACGGTAAAAATTTCACCTGTATACTCAGTTTGTTGATTATTCTTAATGCGCTCTAAAACATCAATCAAGTGAATCGAATAATCAAATAAATTCAAAGAAGTCTTATAATTTCCGAGTTCTTCTTCACCAATCCAGCCATAAAGCTTCAACGTATTGATGACTGAAACAGCTTTTTGACGACTTGTTCTTGCGGGTTCATCATCAATGTCTTCTAAGATAAGGTCATCTTGAACTTCATCAAAATAATCGACTAATTTCTGGATAATAAACTCACGTTCACCCTGGAATGCATCTTCGATTGAATCACTCGCGTGATAAATAATAAAAATACAATCGATGTATGTCTTACGATTCGGGGAGGCAAGCACACTGAAAAAATTGGTTGGGATCATATCAAGTAAATGTGCCATAATTCCTCCTTTATTTTAATAAAATAAAAAAAATACGGATTTCATCTTTATTGTAACATGAAAGTCCATATTTTTAATAGCGTTTTCAGCGATTTCCTTGGATTGAAATGCGAATTTTTTTGCCGTTAATTTGTTTATGATTTAATTGTTCTAAACGTTTAATCGCTGCAGGATGAATTTGAAATTCAGTTTCATGAGCAGATAAATGGATATCGCCAATATTTTTTGGAAATAAATCAGCATGTTTCTTTAAGTAATCGAGTAAAGAGACTGGACGTATGCCATCTTCTTTTCCTAAATTGATTTTCGCCATTTTGTAGTTAATTGGTTTACCACTGCGATCACGACTTGATCTTTCAGCTTCTGGTTTACGTTCATTTGACCGTTTTTGTGGTTCTTCAATCGCATCATATTGTTTTGTTTTTGGCGTTAGTTTTGAAAGAAGTGCAAATATGATTTGTTCGTCTGTAATACCATCTTGATTTAATCTTTCTCTAAAGATATGTCCATCTTGATTTTCTGATAGAATTATCGATTTGAGTGACTCATAAGACCGTTCTAAACGTTTTTTCTCGATATCTTCATCGTTTGGAAATTTCATTTCAATCATTTTTTGTTTGATGAATCTTTCGATGAGTGCGAGTTTCCCACGCATCGATGGATAGACTAATGAAACAGAAACACCAGATTTACCTGCACGAGCAGTTCGGCCAATACGATGCACATAAATTTCATCTTCAAATGGTATTTCATAGTTGATGACCATATCGACATGCGCAATGTCAAGACCTCTTGCTGCAACGTCAGTCGCTATCAAATATTTTAATTTTTTAGCTCTAAAACGTCCCATGACATAATCTCTTTGACTTTGCTTGAGATCACCATGGAGTGCATCAGCTTCATAATCATGTTTTTGAAGATATCCTGATAAACTATCGACATCATTTTTTGTATTCGCGAAGATGATGGCTGATTGTGGATCATAATAGTCTAAGAGTCGTATCAGTAAAGCATCACGATCTGATTTTCTCACATGATAAACGAGTTGTTCAACTTTGTCTACAGTCATGGTAGGCGTATCAACTTTGATCATTTCTGGATTTCTTTGATACTTAGTTGCTACTTTTTTAATAAATGGTGGAACAGTGGCTGAAAATAGTGCTGTTTGTCTTTCTTTCGGTGTATCTTTCAATAGTTTTTCTAAATCTTCTTGAAAGCCCATCTTCAACATTTCATCAGCTTCATCTAGTACTAAAATCTTTAATCCAGAAAAATCCATCGTTTGACGTTCTAAATGGTCAATCGCTCTTCCTGGAGTAGCAACCACGATTTGTGGTTTTTCTAAGAGTGCCTTAAATTGTTTCGTATACGATTCGCCACCATAAATCGATGTGATTTTGATAGCTTTGTTAAACTTAATGAGTTTTAAAAACTCCTTATAGACTTGGAGTGTTAGTTCTCTTGTTGGACAAATGACTAAAGCCTGAATATTGTCATCATTCAAATCAATTTTTTCTAAAATTGGAATCGCAAAAGCGAACGTTTTCCCCGTCCCAGTTTGTGCTTGTCCAATGATATCTTTACCCTCAAGCATACGTGGGATTGCGACATGCTGAATCGATGTCGTCTCTACTAAACCTAGGTGCTCAATAGCATCTTTTGTTTCTTTTAAAATTGGTAAATCTGCAAATAATAAATTCATTTTTTTCCTCGATTCTTTTAAACCTTGTTTACTATACCATATCTAGGTTAATAATACCACTAAATTAAATAAAAAAGACTCAATGAGCCTTCTTTCTTCCACAATGTTCACCTATGCAGTGTTCATTGGTCTTTAACGTTGCTTTTGCAGTATTTAAAGCCTCAATCATAGCATCTTTCGAGTGGTACCCATCGAGCTTGATTTTGCCCTCAATTCGAATGTGGGGTATGGAATGAATCTTTTTAAAAAGTGCATTTTCTAAATTTGATTCAACTTGATCAAAATATGCATTTGAGCTTAAAACCTCATAAACCATTTTTCCATCAAGATAGTTTTTAACTGCAATATTTTTTAAAAATTCTTGATCAGCAATATCTTTATTCTCATGTTGAATGGCTTCACATAAACTTAAATTAAACTCATGTTGCGCATGATATTTTTTTGCTAAATGAGACAGACGATGAGCATCGTATGTATGCATTTCATGATGTTTTAAAGGATAACTCCGATAGAGTAATTCCAAATCTTCAATGACATACTCATGCAAGAGCTCTTCAATGGCTTTCATTTGTTGATAGGATTCTTGGTGGTTAAAGTCAAACCATACTTCAATTTTCATACATACACCTTTTTCTTTAGTTCATCTTTATTGTATCGGTGAATAGACATGAAATCAATTGTTTTGCAATGTATCAAGCTCTTTTAGGGCATATTCAATGTCATTTTTTTGATAGCCTTTTTGATAAAGCTTTTCATATATCTTTTTTTTAAGTTCATAACCTTCAAGTTTTTTTGCATACTGCTTATAAATTTTACTAAATTCTTTTAAAATGATATCTTGCTCAGATACATTTGACCAATCTAAATGTTTTTGCATGACTTCATCAATTATGTCCAAACTAAATCCTTTTCGAACAAAATAAGTTTTGAGTTTCAAAGTCATTTGACGTATGGATTCTTTTTTTTGTGACTTCGCTTTTTGAGGAATTAATTGGGTGAGTATGTCTTTTTCATCAAGAGTTTCAAGTCCTTGATCGATCAATTCTTTTTGAATCCCTTTTTGTAACAACTTATAGGTGATAACTTCTGGTCCTTCGCTAAACTTTTTGATTTCAATATAATTTTTGACATAAATTGCATCATTCAAGTAGCCTTTTAATTCAAAATCCTTGATGATTTGTTTAACGATTCGATCCTTACATGCTTCTGCATTCAAATATGTTTTCATTTCGTATGAAGTCATCATTCGACTCAGTTTTTTTAAACCTTTTTTTCGATAATGATGAAAATCTTGATCATCTAGAAGTGATTGATAAGTTTTTTCATCATAAGTCATTAATGGCTTAATGCGATACTTTAAAACAACCTCAGGTTCAATTTCTAAGGTCTCATGATTGACTTTAATACGATAGACTTTGCCTTTTTTTAAAACCTCTGTGATTGTAATCACATCATCACCCTTTAATGATTTCAATTAACGATAATAATTGCTCATCATATTGATAGTCATGATAAAACTCCAAATAAAGATCATAAATTTTTTGTGCTGTTTCTAGATCTAAATCACCACTAATTGTTAAATTATAATCCGTTTGAAACTGAAAGATAGCATCTTCAGTCGCTTGATCAAAATAGCCATCGATACGAAGATTTAAATCCCCTTCACCATATAAGTTTAAAAACTCCTGAAATGGAATTAATGATGGTGAAACATCATCAAAAGATAACGCCCCTTGATAAACAGGAACACCTATAGATTTAATGCCTTGATTTTCAATTAAAATAACCTCTAGAGGATCTGTTGAAACATTTTTTTGGTTTCCATAAAACCATTGACCTTCTGTATAAGTTAATGAATAATTCACATCATTGATACGTTCCAAAAATCGTGTATTTTGGTAAACACCTTTTCCGAATGTGGCTTCACCATAGAGTTTATATCCACCATTTTCACTTAAAGCTGCAGCTAAAACTTCAGATGCGGAAGCTGATCCTTCATTCACTAAAATAACAATGTTATAGGCTTTTTCTTGTGATAGACCACCATAATAAAGTGTCTGATTCCCGCTTTTATCTATCAATGAAAATGCTGGCACATCGGTTTTCACCAATAATTGTTGAACGATACCTGGAATCAATCCACTAAATCCTTGATTGGAAAGTGCAGTAAGTGCGCCACCTGGGTTGTTTCTTAAATCGACAATCAGTGTTTGATTCGAATTTTCTCCATCTAAAATGGTGTCTTCTAATGTTAAAAGTGCATCATTAAAGACTTTGCTGGTCCCTTCAGTGATACCTTCTTGATATCCTGAAAATTGATTGATATTAATGTAACCAATGTTTGTTTCATTTAAATCAAGTGCATACGCTGTGGGTGTAAGTATTTCCTGATAAGTAATCACAGTAATTCTTTCATTTCCATCAGGATCTTCTACAATAAATGCTTTTTCTTCTCCCAAATCTCCACTTAAATAACTCGTGACCACAAGTGAGTTTTCTAAATCTTTAAAATAGATTTTTTGTTGGTTGATTTCAATACCAACGATTAAATCATTGGGATAAATCTTTTTCGCTGCTGCTCCTTGATAATAGACATTTGTCACTCTTAAATCATTTTCTTCAAATTGATATTGTAAACCAATACCAACGAATTTTTCTTGATCAGTTGGCATGGCATAAATCGATTGACTCACTAATCGAGTATAAGGATCATCATTGAGTTTTCCATACGTGTTAATGACTGCTTCCATCTGTGAGATAAATGCAGCATCAATTTCATCAGCGGAAATCTCATATAAATAATAATCTTTAAATGTTTGCGTAATATATTCAAACATGGTATCACTATTTGTTTCTGGTGTCTGTGGTGCTTCAAGCGATTGATATTGCATTCCTGCAACAAATGCTAAAATCACACAAACAAAAAATATAATCGCTAACTTTTTACTTCCCATGAAGCCACCTCCCTTGAAAATCCTTCACCTAATGCCTCTTTGGTTCTGGTGACGAATGTAAATGCTTTAGGATCAACTTTTTTAATGATCCGTTTAAATAAATATAACTGATTTCGATCGACTGTACAAACAACCATCGTTTTCTTTTCTTTGGAAAAACCGCCCATCGCTTCAACGAGTGTTACACCACGTTCAAGCTCAAGAAATATACGTTCTTGCAACAAATCAGCATAATTTGTGATGATAAAGGCAGTATAGCCTGATTTACCTTCAATCGAAAGTTTATCAATGATGAGTGCTGTCAAAAGCATCGAACCTAAAGCATATAAACCCAGTTCAAAATTAATAAGCATTGCAATAAATATAATGACTCCATCCGTTAAATAAATGGCTGTAGAAAAGGGAATATGCAAATATTTATTTAGAATATTTTGAATGATATCAATCCCACCTGTTGTCGCATTAGAGCGGAAAACTATTCCGATACCAACACCTAAGAAAATTCCACCAAAGAGTGCTGAAATCATGAGGGGTGACTCGGTTAAATGTTTGACAAAAAAATCTTGTGCCACAGTTTTCTCTAAGATAAAAATAATTGTCGGTGATAAAAGGGTGGCATAAATCGTTTTGATAAAAAAGATTTTTCCTAAAAAGATGAGTCCAATAAAGAGTAACACTGTATTCGCGATATACATGAAGATACTAATGGGGATTACATCTTGCAAAATAACGGATACACCCATAACACCACCAATGATTAAATTAAACGGTAAAAGGAAAAAATAGAAACCAAGCGACATCAAAATGACGCCGACAGTAATTTCTATGACTTCTCTCCACTTTGCTTTATTCATGTGTTTCACCTGATTTTAAATAAGCATTGATAAATCCATCTAAGTCTCCATCCATGACTAAATCCACTTGTGAAACTTCATAGTTAGTTCTGTGATCTTTCACCATCTGATAAGGATGGAAAACATAAGATCTAATTTGTGAACCCCAGGCAATATCCTTTTGTTCACCTTTGATATCTTTCAAGGCTTGCTCTTGTTTTTTAATTTCTTCTTGAACAAGTTTAGCCTTTAACACTTGCATCGCTGATTCTTTGTTTTTAAGTTGACTGCGTTCATTTTGACATGTGACAACAATATTTGTCGCTAAATGGGTGATTCTAACCGCAGAATCTGTCGTGTTAACAGATTGTCCGCCAGCACCACCACTGCGATAAACATCAATTTTGATGTCTTCATCATTAATTTCTATATCAATTTCATCATCAATTTCAGGTAAAACATCTAGAGATGCAAAGGATGTATGTCTTCTCGCATTCGAATCAAATGGCGAAATACGAACTAACCTGTGAACTCCTCGTTCAGCTTTAAGATAACCATAAGCATATGGTCCTTTGATGAGAAGTGTCACACTTTTAATGCCCGCTTCTTCACCTGCTTGATAATCGAGAACTTCAACTTTATATTTCTTCTTTTGTGCATATCTTGAATACATCCGATAAAGCATGTCTGTCCAATCTTGAGACTCTGTGCCACCTGCTCCTGGATGGAGTTCGATAATCGCATTGTTTTGATCATATGGTCCATTTAATAATGTTTCGATCTCAAACTCATGAAGATGATCTTCAAAAGCCTCGATATCAGATTCTAAAATATCCCATTCTTCTGTGCCTTCTTCAGAAATATTAAACCATTCAACTAATCCTTTATACGTTTTTTCTAGTGATTGAAATTGATTTAATTTTTCAATGATTGCATTCGCTTCTTTCGTCACTTTTTTCGCTTCTTTTGTATCATTCCAAAACCCAGGAACCTGCATCTTTAGATTTAGATCTTCATACGTTTTTTTAAGTTTTTCTGGTTGAATTGCACGCTTTAAATCTTCAATACTTTGTTTAAATAATGCCATTCGCTTATTGACTTCATACGTTTCCATGATAGCCTCCTAGCGCCAAGGTAAATTGCGTTGTGAACGATTTTTTCTAACCTTTGGTTTTTTTGGACGATCATCAGGTCGGCCTTCATTGGTTTGTGTATTCTTAACCACCGCTTCACGTTCAACATTATATTGGATTTGTGCTCTTACAGCGTAACGTGTGGTATCTTGAGCAATTTTTCTAACCATTTCATTAAACATTCTTAATCCTTCACCTTGATATATGACAAGAGGATTTTGTTGACCATATGCTTGAAGTGTCACACCTTGTCTTAGCTCACTCATCGCATCAATGTGCTGCATCCAATAAGTATCGATAATTCGAAGCATAATAACTTTCAAGAACTCTTCAAAAATTTCTGGTGGGACTAAAGCTTTTTTACGATCAATTTCCTTATCAGCTAATTCGATAATAAAAGCTTTTAAACTTTCGCTATCTAAAGATCCAATATTATCTTCTTTAAGTGTATCTGGTGGGAAAATATTTCCATTAAATTGTGCATAAACATTTTCATAATCAATCGTGATTTGGTTTTTGTTATTCATATGGATAAATGGTGAAATCATGTCAACAATCGATCGTCTTACAGTATCTCTCACTTGATCTTCAATCGATTTTAACGTTAAAATGTCACGACGATTTTTATAAATAATTTCACGTTGCATCCGAAGTACATCATCATACTTCAAAACGTTTTTACGTGTATCGTAGTTATTTCCTTCAATTCTTTTTTGCGCACTACTTACAAAACGTGAGAACATTTTAGATTCTAATTGTTCGCCACCTTTATTCATTCTTTCAAGCATTTCTAGACGACTCTTGAATGTTTCGCCACCGAAACGCATCATCAGTTCATCTTCTGCAGATAAATAAAATCTTGAGTATCCAGGGTCTCCTTGTCGTCCACTACGACCTCTAAGCTGATTATCAATACGTCTTGATTCATGACGTTCACTACCAATAACCGCTAAACCTCCTAGTGCAACAACACCTTCACCAAGCTTGATATCCGTACCACGACCAGCCATATTAGTTGCAATCGTTACTGCTCCTTTTTGACCAGCTTTTAAAACGATTTCAGCTTCTCTTGCGTGGTTTTTAGCATTTAAGACCTCATGAGGAATACGTCTTTGTTTGAGCATCCAAGATAATTCTTCCGATGTTTCAACTGCAATCGTACCAATCAAGATTGGTTGACCTAAGTTATGTCTGTGCTCTACTTCATCACATAATGCTTTAAACTTATCATCTTTTTTTGCATATAAAAAGTCTGGAGCATCATTTCTGATCACTGGAGCATTCGTTGGAATCTCAATGACATCCATATTATAAATTTCTCTAAATTCATCTTCTTCAGTCTTTGCAGTACCGGTCATCCCAGATAGTTTTTTATACATTCTAAAGAAGTTTTGATAGGTAATGGTCGCAACCGTAACTGTTTCTTTTTTAATAGTAACGGCTTCTTTGGCTTCCAAAGCTTGATGAAGACCTTCAGTAAATTGACGTCCTCTTAAGATACGTCCAGTAAACTGGTCAACAATTAAAACTTCATTATCATCCACGACATAGTCAACATCTCTAAACATAATATAATTCGCACGAAGTGCATTATTGATATGATGGACTAAAGTGACATATTTTAAATCATATAAATTATCTAATTGAAAAACTTGTTCAGCTCTTGTTATCCCAGAAGGAGTTAAGGCAATACTTTTAGATTCAATATCAATTTCAAAGTCTTCGTCACGTAGAGATTTTGCAAAACGATCTGCAGATTGATACAAATTATTCGTATTTTTTGCACCACCAGAAATAATAAGTGGTGTTCTCGCTTCATCAATTAAAATGGAGTCAACTTCGTCAATAATCGCATAATTAAGGCCACGTTGTGCAACCATATCCTTCGCATAAAGCACCATGTGATCTCTTAAATAGTCAAATCCAAGTTCACTATTTGTCGAATATAAAATATCACAATCATAAGCTTCCTTTTTTTCTTCTCGCGTGATATCTCTCACATTTAATCCAACAGTTAATCCTAAAAAGCGAAATAAATCACCGATTTCACCTTCTGCTTCACGTCGTGCTAAGTATTCATTCACAGTCACAATGTGCGTTCCTTCACCATTTAATGCATGAAGATATGCGGGCATAACGGCAGTCAATGTTTTCCCTTCGCCGGTTTTCATTTCGGCAATATTACCGTGAAATATAGCAACTGCACCAATGACTTGAACATGGTAAGGGAAAAGTTTAGTCACACGTCTTGATGCTTCTCTGACAACAGCAAAAGCTTCAACCATTAAACTATCTAAAGATTCGCCATTTTGATATCTATTTTTAAATAGAGGGGTATACGCTTGTAACTCCTCATCAGATAAAGCTTTCATTTTATCCTCAAGTGCAAAGACTTGATCAGCTATTTTTTTAGCTTCTTTTAGTTCCTTTTTACTTGGGTCAAACCACTTTTTTAGCATAGGTCCACATCCTTTTCGTTCTTTATTATATTACTATAATAAGCCCTTATTTACAAGCGATTCAGATGATTCAAGCATAAATCACACAATCTAAAAAGCATAAAAAAAATAATCGGTTTCCCGATTACTTTATTTAAAATTTTTAGTGATTAAAAATCAAATTTAACGTCTTCTCTTTTCAATGCTTCAGCTTCAAAGAATGCACGTTTCTCAAAATTCTTCCATTTCGCAATGATGTTGCTTGGGAAGACAACTACTTTTTGGTTGTAATAAGAAACATTTGAATTGTAAACACGACGAGAAGCTTGTAAGTTTTCTTCAACTTCTAATGTAGCGTCTTGAAGTTTTGAAACATTTTGTGATGCCTTTAGATCAGGATATTGTTCAACGACCACATTAATGGCTTGTAAACCACGAGTTAATTCATTCGCAAACGCTTGTTTTTCTTCAATTGGAGCACCATGTGCTGGTTGACGCATCGCCACAACTTTTTGTAAAGTTTCAGCTTCATGCTTCATATAGCCTTTTGCAGCTTGAAACATTTTTGATAAGAGATCAAAACGTTTCGTTAATGCAACATCAATTGAGGATTCTGATTCATCAATCTTAACAAGCATGCGACGAAAACTATTGATTTCACCAATAACCCAAAATAAAATCATCAATAGAACGATGCCTAAAACAATTAATACAATATAGATAGGTTCCATATATTTAATTCCTTTCTAGTTCATACTTTTGAACTTTTGACTATCTAACCGCAACTCATTAATGATTGCGGGAATAAGATCAATGTCTGCCATAAAATCTTTCATTGAATCCTCATTAATCGGTTTCTTCAATGATAGTTCCATATAATCATGGTTATCATTGACACCAATATGAAGTTCGTTATTCATGAAACAATATTGAATGGTTCCTCGATGAAGTGCTTCGAGTTCTAGAAGTTTTTCAATCATCGATGAAGTGATATGATAGAAAGCATATTCTTGAGTTGATGAATAGATTTGGTATTTTTTGTTAAATTGAATGCTCTCAGTTTCAATACTAATTAATCCACGTTTATCAGCTGAGTTGAAACGTCCTTCAACGATTTTTAATACATCATTAAATTTACGCTCAAAGGTATAAATGTACCAACGACCTTTAAAATATGTTTCATAGGTCACTGTACGATTCCCATTGGAATCTCTAGTTTCATGACGCTCTTTTAAATTCACATCTGAAACTTCAAATTTAATGCCTTTATACATACCAGTTATATAATCTTCACCATCATGTTTATCTGGACGTTTGATTAATCCGACTTGGTTAATTCTCGAAACATTAATCATAAGTTCTGGTTTATATGTTACAGATTCAAATTGGTCTTCCAAGATTGAAGTAATTAGTTCTTTTTTTATGACACGTCTAAAGGTGTTATGATGATTGCGTGCTTTCCCAAAAAAATAAGTAGCAAGCACAAACAATATAATCCCAATGACTAAAAGTGGTGTTAACTCACCTAATAATCCGATAATAAAACTTACAACTCCAATGACTAAAAGAATTATGCCAGTTAGTTGTTCTTTTTTATATGCCTTGACGATAGTTAAGCGTTTTTCTTCTAACGCTTGAAGTTTGTCCATATGATCACCGGTTTTATTTTATAATAGTTCCCTGAAAATTGCAATCTTATCCGTCTTTTCCCAACTAAAAGTTGGCTCATTACGGCCAAAATGACCATAAGCTGCTGTTTTTTTATAAATTGGTTTTTTCAAATCTAATGTATCGATAATTCCTTTAGGTTTTAAATCAAAATTTTGATGGACAGTTTCATAAATTTTTTCGAGTTCTACACGTTCAGTTCCAAATGTATCAATATATAAACTCACTGGTTCTGCAATACCAATGGCATAAGCAATTTGGATCTCACATTGATCAGCAATTCCAGATGCAACAATATTTTTAGCGATATATCTTGCCATATAGGCTGCGCTGCGATCAACTTTTGATGGATCTTTACCTGAAAAAGCACCACCACCATGACGCGCATAACCACCGTATGTATCAACAATAATTTTACGCCCAGTGAGTCCAGCATCTCCATGTGGACCCCCAATGACAAAACGTCCTGTTGGGTTAATTTGGAAAATGGTGTTTTCTGTATCATAAGTACCAATAACTGGTAAGATAACATGTTCCATTAAAGCTAACTTGAGATCTTCTTGTTTCCAATACTCATCATGTTGTGTCGATAACACAACAGTATGGATACGTTCTGGTTGATTCTTTTCGTTATATTCAACGGTGACTTGAGTTTTACCATCTGGACGAAGCCCTTTAATAATCCCTTGTTTTCTTACATAGCTTAAACGTTCTGCTAAACGATGTGCTAAATAAATAGGGAGTGGCATTAATTCAATCGTATCCGTATTGGCATAGCCAAACATCAATCCTTGGTCACCAGCACCTTGTTCTTTATGTTCAGTTTCATCAACACCTAATGCAATATCCGGTGATTGAGGTTTAATTAAAACATCTACATCCACTGTATCTGCATTATACCCATATTCTTCTTTATCATATCCAATCGATTTAATCGCATCTTTGACAATCCGATCAAAATCGAGTTCTGCATTTGTGGTAATTTCACCAAACAATAACGCATAATGTGTGGTCACTGCTGTTTCGCATGCCACTCTGGACTCAGGATCTTGTGCTAAACATGCATCAAGAATTGAATCGGAAATAAAATCTGCAACTTTATCTGGATGTCCTTCAGTGACAGATTCACTACTAAATAATCTTTTCATAATTCTCTTCCTTTCATAAAAAAATCGCTTTCCCAAGGAAAAGCGCTCTTTTCGGTTTTTCCTTATTGATGGGTTACCCCCTCGTGGTGAGCACCTAATTTAAGTAGGTTGCTGCTACGTCATCGGTCACTGGCCTCGATAGCTCTGAATAAGTATATCTATTTTTTTATACCGTTGATATCATACATGATAAACCTTAGATAGTCAAGAGATTTACCTTAAATGTTGCGATATAATTCTGAAAAATCTTCATGAAATTTTGTAAAGCGGGACATGAGATTTTCATCAAAACATTTTCCGAGTTCTCCGTTAAAAAGCTTCATTACCATCACATGCGTTAATGGGCGTTTATAAGGTTTTGGATCACGTAGTGTTAAATATAAATCTGAAAGTAATATGATTTGACTTTCAATTTCAGGTTGAATGAGATTCATTTCTGCAATCAACTTTTCATTGAGTGTTTCTTCAAGTGCTGAACGAGTGAGATCAATACACTTTTGAGCGAGTTGAATACGTTTGGCAATTTTCGCACCAAGTTCGGTTTTTTCTCTTAAGATTTCATAAGATTTTTCATCTTGAGATGGTTGCTCATGCAAAAGCATTTTAATTTCTGGAAACTTAAGATGAACTAAGGAAAAAGACTCAAGTTGCTGTGTATCTTCATAAGACATGCCATATAAAACACTAATCTTTTTACTCATATGATTTACACGATGTGCGTGACCTTGATCCATCAACACATGAGAACTTGATAAAACGACAGAAAACAAATTACCGACAATATGCGTAAAATCGCTTTGAACCTGTCTTCTTTTAATCAGTTCCTTCTTTCGCTCTTCTTGCATATATTGTCCCATGGAAACAATCGCATAAAGTACAAAATAGAAAAGTATAAAAAGTAATGTTCTAAGCAATATATCAGCAAACTCAGGTAATGTAACAAAAATAGGTAAAAAATCCATCATCGATTGACCATTGACTAGTGCATGGAAATTATAGGTCCATATGAAGTGAATGACGGTTAAAATAGCCAATAAGATTTGAAAGATACTGCTTAATAATTTCTTTTCTTGATATAGAGAAATAACGACTAAAGCATAATAAATTAAAATATAAGCACCCGTTTCAAAATATTCTTTTTGATAGAGTCTTGCATACATTAAAATAGCGGATAAAAACATATAAAATGCTGCAACATACATCGCAACATTTTGTTTTGTCTTATCTTCTGTATCTAAAAAAATGAGTTTCTTTAAAAATTTATTGATGACATAAGTTAAAGGAAAAGCAACAAAAGTGACAACCCAATCAGCAGGTGCTCCTTCAACTGATATTGAAAGGATAAAAAGAATCACGGAATACATGATATTCGATACGAAAATAATATTTTTAATGACAATATTTCTTCGATAAAGGACTTCAACATCATTGGTGATGTCAATGCCACGCTCAAAACCAAAAAAACGCGCAAAAAAATTCTTGCTGAAAGCGTGAATGTTCTTTCCTTTACCTTCTTTTTCCTGATTCATTTAATCATCCTTTATCAATTATAAGTCAAAAATTGAAAGTCGAGTGACACCAATTTCTTCATTCGCAATTTCTTCATTCATGACTTGGGCAACTCGAGTTGAAGCTGCTGCTGCAATCGCACCCACGATATCATCTAAAAATGTATGACAAATGCCTTCTTCTTTACCAGCTTCATTTAAACGTTTGACAATCCCATGTTTGTTGACATCAATGTCACCAAAATTGGTTTGTCCAATTGTCCCATAAAGACCAGATACATCTAATCCCATGGTTTCATCAATCCCAAATAAACCAAGATCTGCATAAATAATATCTTGGATTGGTCCTTCAAATTTTCCTTGTTCAGCAAGGCGATCAATTTCGCATGCAAGTTGAACATGATGGAAAACATCACGAAGTGATAAAATCTTTTCAACAGATTCTAAGCAAATTTGACGTGAAATATCCGTTGTGTATTTTGATTGTTGCTGATAACTAATTTCTGCAATTGACTCAATCGAAACCCCACGTTTAATTAAAATCTTTTTATTAAGTTCAAACATTTCTTGTCGCGTAAATAGCAATTTTTTTGCATTTTTGTCGGACATGATTATTCTCCTTTTTGAAATTTGTCACCCTTTTTGATGACCTGTTGACCATTAAGAAATGCCTTAGCATCCATTTTCTTTTTCCCAGCGACTTGAAGTTCAAGAATTTCAATCACTCCATCTTTCGCTTGAATTAAAAGCCTTTTATCGATAGATAAGACAACTCCAGGTTCTTTATGTTCCATTATATCACTAATTTTTGCTTGATAAAACTTCACAGTTATTTGATGAATTATTGAACTTGCACCTGGTTCTGGAGATAGTCCACGGATCTTATTTATAATACGTTTAGCATCGTCATTAAAATCAATCCATTCATCATCTCTTTTAATCGTATATGCAAAACTTACATCATTCTCATTTTGTGGTATACGATGGTCAATTCCACGATCTAAATCATCCAGGACAGATTTTAAGAGGTTCGCTCCTACAAAACTCATTCGTAGCATTAACGTTTTATAGTTATCATCTTTGTTAATCTTAACTTTTTCTTGTTTTATAATATCCCCACTGTCCATCTTTGGTGCCATATACATCACTGTAACACCCGTTTCATCAAGACCATCAAATAAAGCATATTGGATGGGTGCTCCACCCCGATATTTTGGGAGTAATGAACCATGAATATTTAAGGCCTTTGTGCTTTCTAATAAGCGATTAGATAGCATTTGTCCATATGCTGCTGTAATGATTAAATCTGGTTTCAAATCGATAATCCTTTGATCCTCTTGTTTGATTTTTTCAGGCTGAAAAATCGGTAGATTCACACATTCTGCATAGATCTTCACCGGTGATTTGACCATTTCTTTTTTTCGTCCAACTTGACGATCTGGTTGTGTGACAACCAGTAAAACTTCATGGTTTTCATGAAGCATCTTCAAGCTTGGTACCGCAAACTCTGGTGTTCCTAAAAATACAATTTTCATACCCATCACCTTTCAATCATCGGATAATATGAAACCAAGACATCTTGACTTTGAAACTCTTTTAAATGATTCATGATTTGCTCTAGATCTTTATCTTGATGTTTAATGGTTATGCTAAACCTAAATTGATCACGTATCTTCTTTTGAAGTGATTCAGTCGGTCCTAATACTTGAATGTTTGACGATAACAAATGCTTCTTCATTCGAAAAGCTTCTTGGTATGTCTTCAATAATGATTGTCCTTCAAAAATAGTCGTTGATATTTTAGCAAATGGCGGATAATCCAACACTTTTCTTTCACGGAGTGCTTCTTGATAAAAAACATCATATCCTAACTTTAACCATTTGAGTGTAGGATGATCAAGTTGATAGCCTTGAACTACAACTTCGCCTTGTACATGTCTTCCTGAGCGTCCAGAAACTTGTGCAAATAGCATATAAGCTTGTTCATGACTGTTATAAGCTGGAACTCTAAATGAAGCATCTGCAAGTATAATCCCAACGAGTGTGACATATTCGAAATCAAGCCCTTTCGATACCATTTGTGTACCAAGTAAAATATCCGCGTTTTTGTCTTTAAATTCTGAATAAATGATTTCATGTTGATGTTTAGTCTTTGTCATTCCCTTATCTAATCTTAATACACGTGCTTGAGGAAATGTTTTTTTAATAACAGACTCAACATATTCAATGCCAATGCCGACTTCTTTGACTTGATGATTTTGACATACTTTGCAAGTCTTTTCATAAGTTTCTTCATACCCACAATAATGACATTTTAATATGTTTTTTGATTTATATAAAGTGAGTGAGACATCACAATGAGGGCATTTAGGCACATACCCACAATCGCGACATAAGACATAAGGTGCATATCCTTTTTTATTATAAAGTAAAATGACTTGTTCATGCTTATTTAATCGATCTTCAATCTTATTTTTTAATAGATTTGAAAGAATGGATGTATTTTTTTGTTTCAGTTCTTCTTTCATATCGACAAAATGTAAAATGGGTAAGCTTCCTTCATAGGGAGAGTTCA